>WGAB01000123.1 GCA_015489295.1 Caldifarciminota bacterium | reverse complement strand
GGACCGGCCCCACCGCCCGTTGCCGGGCTTTGACGCCGCCACCTACCACTTCGGGCCCCGCGAAAAGGGCGCCGAACTCGAAAAACTCCTGAAACCCCTCCAGAAGGCCGGCTATCGGGTCTTTGGCACCCTGGACACCCGTACCCGCACCACCGCGGTGGTCACCTCCACCCACATTGAAAAGGCCTTTCGCCAAACCCTGGCCGGCTTCAAGGTGATCGTGGAAAGCCCCAGGGGCGGGCACGGCTTTGCCATGGGCGTGCACCGCTCCATTCACCATCTGCCCATTGAAACCCTGCTGGAGCACGCCGTGTGGCGGGCCGACCAGGCGTCCCAGCCCCAAACGTTGCCGCCCGGGTCCTACACTGTGATCCTGGATCCGCCGGCCGTGGGCCATCTGCTGCTATTTCTGGCCTTCATGGGCTTCGGCGGCCGCACCATCGCCCAGCACTGGAGTTTCCTGCGGCCCGGCCAGCGGATCATGAGCGAGCGGGTGACCATCGTGGACGATGCTTTGAACCCCAATACCTGCGGCATGCCCTTTGACTACGAGGGGGTGCCCAAACAGCGGGTGGTCATCGTGGACCACGGCATCGCCCGGCAGGGTGTGTTTGACACCTACTGGGCCCACAAGGCTGGCACCCGGAGCACCGGCCACGCGCTCCGGCCGGACAACGCCTACGGTCCCTATCCCAAAAACCTGGTGCTGACCGCCGAGGGCTCCGGCACGCTGCAGGATCTCCTGGCCCGCCAAAAACGGGCCCTGTGGGTGAGCCACCTGTGGTATGTGAACTTCTTTAACCCCTTCCGCACCCAGGTGACCGGCACCACCCGCGACGGCACCCTGCTGGTGGAAGACGGCCAGGTCAAGGGCGGCGTGCAGGACATGCGATTTCTGGTCAGCATCCTGGACATCCTGTCTTCGGTGGCCGATGCCACCCACACCCTCACCCTCACGGAAAAGTACTCGGCCCATCTCCTGGTGCCCCACCTGGTGGTGGAAAACTTCACCTTCATCGCGTCGTGATGCCCCATGCGCATCCTGGTGCTGGCCGACCTCGCCTCCTTCCACACTCCCCGATGGGTTGAAGCCTTAGAACGCCTGAACCCCGGCGAGGTCTATGCCCTTTCCCTGGAGCCGCCCAGGGAATCCCGCGACCGATGGATCTATGTGCCGCCCCGCATCCAGAACCTGACCTTCCGGTACGCTTTGACCGCCGACCGGGTCAAACGCGTGATTGAGCGCATCAACCCCGATGTGCTGAACCCCGTGAACATGCCCAACTACGGGCTCCTTGCTGCCCTCACGGCCGGAGGTCGGCCCGTGTACCTGGCAGGCTGGGGCTCCGACATCCTGCTCACGGCCGAGAAAACCCCGTTCCATCGCCGCGCCTTCCGCTTCATTGTGGGCCATGCCGACCACATCGCTGTGGACGCCCTGGTGATGCGCGATCGGCTGGTGGAACGCTACGGCTATCCCCGCGACCGCATTACCGTGATCACCTGGGGGGTTTCCGAAACGCTACGGAACCGGCCTTTGCCCCCCTTTCGGAAGCCCGAGGATACCTGGGTTCTGGTGTCCCACCGGCGCCTTGCGCCGGACATGGACCCCTTTACGACGGTACAGGCCGTGGAACACCTGATCCAGGAGGGCGTGCCCGTGCGCCTGATCCTGGCCTCCGACGGCTCCCTGGGCCCCCGGGTGCGGGCCTATGTGGCCGAACGGCCAGCCCTCCGCGAGCGGGTCCGGTTCACCGGGTTCCTGCCCTACGACCGGCTCATGGAAACCGTGGCCCAGGGGCACCTGTACCTTTCGGCCTCGCTCGTGGATTCCACCTCGGTGTCGCTCCTGGAGGCCATGGCGCTGGGCGTGTTCCCCATCGTGTCCGACCTGCCGGCCAACCGCGAGTGGATTCTGGACGGCTTCAACGGCCTTTTGTTTGAACCGGGCAACCCCCAGGACCTGGCCCGCCAGATCCGTCGGGCCATGGCACACCCCGACCTCATCGCCCGGGCCCGTGAGATCAACAAGGCCCTGGTACAGGAAAAGGCCTGCTGGGAATGCCACATTGAGCGGGTGTACCAGGAGATGCAGGCCCTGGTCCGCTGAAATGCCCCTCCCCTCAATCCCCTCCCAGAGGGAGGGGACGATATCGCCGTCGCGGCTCCGCCTCTGAACAGAGTGCACCCCCCTTTCCGGCGGGAAGGGACACTTGGTTTGTCGCGGCTAAAGCCGCTCCTACCAGAAATTCGTAGGAGCCGCTTTAGCGGCGATTGCAATCCCTGTTCCAGAATCCCACCCCGCAGCTTCGTCTCTGAACAGAGCGAAGACACCACGCCACCCTTTCCGGCGGGAGAGGACACTTGGTTTGTCGCGGCTAAAGCCGCTCCTACCAGAGGCTTGTAGGAGCCGCTTTAGCGGCGATCGCAATCCCTGTTCCAGAATCCCACCCCGCAACTCCGTCTCTCAACAGAGCGAAGACACCACGCCACCCTTTCCGGCGGGAGAGGACACTTGGTTTGTCGCGGCTAAAGCCGCTCCTACCAGAAATTCGTAGGAGCCGCTTTAGCGGCGATCGCAATCCCTGTTCCAGATCCCCCCTGGCTCCGTCTCTGAACAGAGCGAAGACACCATGCACCCCTCTTTCCGGCGGGAGGGGACACTTGGTTTGTCGCGGCTGAAGCCGCTCCTACCAGAGATTCGTAGGAACCGCTTTAGCGGCGATTTTTTCATTGACAACGGCCTGGGCGTCCGCCGACGACCGTTCCTGATGGGCCGATCGCAGCTAAAGCCGCTCCTACAGATCAGACGACACCCCGTCGGGCTGCTACTTGGCCTCCTGTTCCTTCTCCTTCACGTATTCCTTCAGCCACTCCAGGGTGACGGACTTGGGGCGCTCAATGGGCAGGCCCAGGGCACGGTCCCAGATCAACTGGCTCAGGATACCGATGGCCCGCGACACCCCAAAGAACACGGTGTAATACGGGAACTCCCGGATGCCGTAGTGGTACAGCAACACGCCGGAATGGGCGTCCACATTGGGCCATGGGTTCTTGGCCTTGCCATGCTGCTTCAGCACGTTGGGGATCACCTCGTAGAGCATGCTCACGATGCGGAACAGTTCGTCGTCGGGCATGTACTTGAGGGCGAACTCCCGGAAGGCGGTGTACCGCGGGTCGGTCCGCCGCAGCACCGCATGGCCATAGCCGGGGATCACCCGCCCGGCGTTCAGGGTATCCCAGGCGTACCGCTCGATATCGGCCTTGGTGGGCATCCGGTCGCCGAAGCTCTTCTTGAGTTCCAGGATCCAGCGGAGCACCTCCTGGTTGGCCAGGCCGTGCAGCGGCCCGGCCAGGCCGTTCATGGCCGCCGACAGCGCGTAATAGGCATCGGACAGGGCCGAGGCCACCAGGTGCCCGGTGTGCGCGCTCACGTTGCCGCCCTCGTGGTCGGAGTGCAGCACCAGATAGAGGCGCATGAGTTCATAGACCTCGGGATTGTCGTAGCCCAGCATGTGGGCGAAGTTGGCCGCCCAGTCCAGCGAGGGATCGGGCTCGATCTGCTGGTCGTCGCGGTAGAGATAGCGGTACACAAAGGCGGCCACCCGGGGCAGCCGGGCCAGCAGGTCCAGCACGTCCTCGTACATGTACTCCCAGTACTCGGCCTTGGAGATGCCCTCGGCGTAGGCTTTGGCGAACTTGGAATCCATGCGCATGGCCAGGATGCCCAGGGAAAAGAGGGTCATGGGATGGGAATCCCGGGGCAGCGCCCGGATCATGTCAAACACGTAGCCGGGCACCTCCATGCGCTTTTTGAACTCCTCCTGGATCTCGCGGACATCCTGTTCGGTAGGCAGCTCGCCGGTGGCCAGGAGGTACAGGATGCCCTCGGGCAGGGGTTCGTGGCCGCCCGGAGCCTTGGGCAGGAGTTTGCGGACCTCGGGAATGGTGTATCCCCGGAACCGGATGCCCTCAAAGGGATCCAGGTACGACCCCTCCCACACCATGCACCGCACGCCCCGCATGCCGCCGTAAGCCTGCTTCACCGTGACTTCCGAGATCACCACCGAATCGTACTTCTCCCGGAAGTCATGGGTCTCCTCTACCCTTTGCAGGATCTTTTCGCGGAGTTTTTCTTTGAAAGCCATGACACGCCTCCTGTGGTTTTGAGGCCGGTTTTCCATCTGCTGCCATCACCGATTATAGGTCCTCGGGGTTTGTCCTTGCAAGGATGCGCTCCAGCAACAGCCGGGCGCTCTGTTTCCGGTTGCCGTAGAGGGCCGGACCCACGCAGGAGGGGCACCCGCGGTCGCAGCCGCAGGACCGCACCCGTTCCAGGGCCGCCTCCAGGATGCGTTGCCGCTCCACATAGAACCCCTCGGCCAGGCCCGTGCCGCCCGGGAAGGTTTCGTACACGTACAGGGTGGGCCGGAACTCGGGCGAGGCGCCCTCCGGGGCTCCTTCCAGCCGCACCGGATTGCCGGGTTCGGTGGCCCAGGTGCCCCGCTCCGTGCCCAGGTGCACCCCCAGGTCGTTGGGGTCGCACATGAGGAACAGGGGGCCGAGGGACCGCAGCAGATGCAGGATACCCCAGAGGCCGAGTTCCAGGTCGCGGCGGTCCAGGCCGAGCCCCTGGAACACCTCGGGCTCTAAGGTGAGCCAGAAGGCGGTGGTATGCATCTCGTCTTCGGGCAGGTGCACCCGGCCGAAGCCCACATTCTCAAAGGTGGTCATGCGCACCTTTTTGAAGCCCACCACCTTGCGGGTCACCAGCACATCGCCGAACCGGGCGGCCACCGGGCCCTGCACGGCCTCCTCAAAGGGTTCCAGCACCCGCACGCGGGTGTAGTCCAGGGCGTCGGTGTAGTACTCCACCGACACCTCCCGCACATAGGCCTTGCGCTCGGTGTAGTCCAGGCGCTGCACCTCGTACTGCTTGCCGCCGTGCAGGTAAATGGCATGGGGATGGAGCAGCATGGGGGCCGAATGGAAGTCCACCTCGCCGATGATCCGGGGCCGGCTGCCAGTTTGGTCCACCACCACAAAGTTCTCCTCAGACACGGTGCGCAGGGAGAACTCGTCGGCCGGGAAGTGCTCCGAGGTCCAGTGGTACCGGCCCTCGCTCTTATAGAGCACGCCCTGCTCCTCCAGGAAAGCCAGGAGGGGCGCGATGTCGGCGTCGCCGAAGGCCTCGCCCTCCTGGAAGGGCAGTTCAAAGGCTGCGCACTTGAGGTGCTGCATCAGGATGAGCAGGTTATTGGGGTCAATGAGGGCCTGCTCCGGGCTCTCCTCAAACAGGTATTCCGGGTGCTGGGCCAGGAACTGGTCCACTGGCGCGGCAGTGGCCACGAGGACAGCCAGTGACTCGCCCTGGCGGCGACCGGCGCGGCCCGCCTGCTGCCAGGTGGAGGCGATGGTACCGGGATAGCCCGCCAGCACGGCGGCATCCAGGCTTCCGATGTCCACGCCCAGTTCCAGGGCGTTGGTGGACACCACCAGGTGGATCCGGCCTTCCCGGAGCCCCTCCTCAATGGCCCGGCGTTCCCTGGGCAGGTAGCCGCCCCGGTACGAGGCAATGCGGTCCTGCTGGTCGGCCCGGCGCACCACGGCCTTTTTGAGCTTTTCCAGCAGCACCTCCACATTCAAACGGCTCCGAGCGAACACGATGGTCTTCACGCCGTGCTCGTAAAGGAACCGGGCCAGCTGATAGGTCTCCTCCAGGTAGTTGGCCCGGATTCCGTGCTCAGGGTCCACAAGGGGTGGCATCCAGAACAGGAAGTGCTTGCGGCCCTGGGGTGCGCCGCTCTCGCGGATCACCTGGAAGGGTTCGCCCAGGAGATTGCGGGCGTGCTCCGCAGGGTTGCCGATGGTGGCCGAGGTGGCGAGATACTGCACCTCGG
>WGAB01000122.1 GCA_015489295.1 Caldifarciminota bacterium | reverse complement strand
GATCTACGCATTCGGTGCGTGGAGCGCACTGGCGGCGGCAAGCGCATCCTCTGCCAGGACGGCATAGAGCCTGTGGAGGTGGACGAGATCCTGGTGGCCACCGGGCGTCGGCCGAACACAGAGGGGCTGAACCTGGAAGCGGCCGGCATCCAGACAGATCCGCGGGGTGCCATCCTTGTGGACGAAACCCTCCGAACCAGCCATCCCCAGGTGTATGCCGCCGGGGATGTCACGCCCCATCCCCAGTTCGTGTACCTGGCGAGCCGGATGGGCCAGGTGGCAGCCCGCAACGCCCTGGGCGTGGCCCGGGAGACCTTTGACCCCAGCCTCGCACCGCGGGTGATCTTCACCGATCCGGAACTGGCGGCCGTGGGCCTGACCGAGGCGGCGGCCCGGGAACAGGGCTGGGAGGTCCAAACCGTGGTCATGGACCTGGATGTGGTGGCCCGGGCCCGGGTGGAGGGCCAAACCGGCCGGATCAAGCTGGTGCTGGAGGCTCCCTCGGGCCGGCTCCTGGGCGTCCACCTGGCGATGCCGCGGGCCGGCGAGGCCATCTACGCGGCCACCCTGGCGCTCCAGGCCGGGCTCGGCGTGCAGGACCTGGTCCAGAGCTTCGCCCCCTATCTCACCTATGCCGAGGGCTTGCGCCTGGCCGCCCAGGCCGTGGAAACCGATCCCCATCGCCTGAGCTGCTGTGCATGATGGAGGGAACCATGAAAGGGAAACTCCTTTCTCTCGGTGGGGCCCTGACCGCGGGCCTTGCCGCTTCGGTGTGTTGCCTGGGTCCTCTTGTCCTCCTCGGGCTGGGTATCTCTGGCGCCTGGGTTGCCAGCCTTTCGGCCCTGGAACCCTTCCGCCTTCCCCTGCTGGCGATCGCCTGGGCTCTCTGGGGCTGGGCCGGTCTGAAGGAACTTCGAAAACCCGCCACCTGTGAGGCCGACGACGCCTGTCCCACTCCTCAGAGCCATCGGAAATCGCTGTGGCTCATGGGGATCAGTGGGATCCTGCTGCTCTTCTTCACCCTCAGCCCCTGGCTGCTGACCCGATTCCTGCTCCCCGGAGGCTGACCATGCTCTGGAAACTTCTCCTCGTGGTCTCGGCACTTTCGCCGGCCGATACGCTTCGGGTGGTGGTCGGCAATGTTACCTGCAAAGCCTGCGCGGTGTCCCTCGGGGTTGTCTTCCGCCAGCAGGGAGCCAAGCCCGTGCACCGGGATCTGACCCCGCCTTATGCGCGGTTTACCCTCCTGGTCCCGCCCGAGAAGGCGAGGCCCCTGGTCCAGCAATTGCTTCATCTCGGGTATCCGGTGTACCTGGAAAGCGAGGATGCTCCCGACAGTGTGCGCGTTCCGTTGCCGATGACCTCGGAAACCCTCCGGGTGGTGCCCGCCGAGGTATGGCTCCGGCAATCCACGGGCTGGCGTGGCCCTCCCCAACCCCAAGACCATCCCTGAGCGCAGAGATGAGCCCCGGTCCTGGCGCATCTACTGGGGTTTCTTGACAGATCCACCCTGTCAGGTTAATCTTGTTTTTGTAGTCCTGTAGGGTGTGCACCCCTTTCCGTAGGCTCGGTTGCAGGCAGCGTGCAAAAACCAAGGAGGTTCGTTCATGCTCTGGCTCTGGGTTTTGCTCATCGCCAAACCCTTTTACACGGGTTATGCAGGGTCCCCGGTAAGCAACGGATCCTGCGCCGCCACCTGCCACGGCAGCGGCTCCTTCTCGCTGCAGGTTTCTGGATTTCCCAGCACCTACACGCCGGGAGAAACCTATGAAATCACGGTTTCCACGTCCGGAGGTACCATCAAGAACTTCAACGCCTGTGTGCTGGACGAGAGCAATCAGCCCCAGGGCACCCTCCAGGCCGGACTCCACACCACAACCTACACCCACTCCGGCGAGGGCACGGGCATCCGCGGCATTTCCTATGACCAGGCGACCTACACCTTTTACTGGACCGCGCCTGATTCGCCGGTGGGCTCCGTCAAACTCTACGTGGCCGCCCATCGGGGTGGCTACAGTGGGCCCAACCGCAGCCTGGTACTCACCTCAGAGCCCCAGGCTGTGGCCGAAACCGGGTCCGGCGCACCCGGGTTACCGCTCGCCGAAATCCCTTCCCTGGCCCTTCAGGAGTTCCGGATCGTGCTGAATCCCACATCCGGTCCTGTGGATCTGACCATTGTCTCGGCAAACGGCGCGTTGCTTCGGAACTGGACCTTTGCCCGTTTGGCCCATCGACAGGTGATCACCTGGAGCCCGGGCCAGGGAATCCCGGCCGGGATCTATCGGGTTCGGGTACAAAGCGGCAGGCGGGTGCTCAGCCGGTCGGTGGTGTACCTTCCCCGGTAACAAACAGTCGGAAACCCGCCCGATTTCTCGATAGAGCGCCTCGTCCGAGGTCCCCGGCTCCGAGGGGTTGACAAGAGAGCCTGAGTTGTGTAAAAATTAGGCACCATCCCCATCCAACCACCCCCTCCTGCCCCAGGGAGTCTGTCCCCGCTCCCTGGGGTTTTTAATTGCCGGGGCTTGAAGGCGTCTTCGGGGATAACTGGAAACGACCTGCCGCCTCTCGGGTCTCAGGGATCCGCACCGCGGCGGGACCTCAGGTATCGGCCAGTTCCTCGGGCACGGGCAGGGCGAACACGCCCCAGGCCCCGGGCCCGGTGTGCAGGGAGATCACCGGCGTGATCTCCGTGGCCAGGAACCGGCGAACCCGAAAGTGCTCCCGCAGATAGGGTTCCAGCCATTCCCGCACCTCGGGCTGCGTGTTCCAGGCCACGGCCATGTCGTACCGCTCCCGGGGATCCAGGGTCTGCTGCAGCAGGCGCAGCACCCGGCGCCGCACGCCCTGTTCCGAAAAGGCCGACGCTTTCTTCACAATGCGGCCCTCCTCCAGGGCCATGACCAGTTGAACGCCCAGGAGCATGCCCACGCGCCCCTGCAGCCGGGAAATGCGGCCGCTCCGTAAAAGGTACCGCAGGGTGGGCAGCGTAAAGAAGAGCACGGCCCGGTCCCGAACCCGCTGGAGCACCTGCAGGATCTCCTCCGTACTCCGGCCCTGGCGGGCCAGGTCCAGGGCCATCAGCCCCTGGAGGGTCATGCCGAGGGAAATGGACCAGGTGTCCCACACCCACACCCGGCCTGGAAACCGCCGGGCCACGGCCACGGCGTTCTGATAGGTGCCGGAAAGGCGTGAAGACACCGTGAGCACCAGCACCTGATCGGCCCGTTCCAGGGCCCGGCGGACCGCGTGTTCCAGGGTGGCGGGGCTCACCTGGGAACTGGTGATCCGCTTGCCCTGCTGGAGCCAGGCCAGGATCTGGTCGGGTGTGACCTCCACCCGGTCCAGGTACACCCGGCCCTCCACCAGAATCTGTTGGGGCGCCACCTGGATCCCCAGTTCCTGTTGCAGGAGCAGGGGCACATCGCCCGTGGAATCCAGCACCAGGCCCAGCGGCGCCCGGCGCTCGCCGGCCACCTGGGCCTGCATGTCCTGGGCCTTTTGCCGAACCAGGGTGCCGAACCGGCGAAGCCGGCGGTACACATCCTCGGGATCGTTGGTGTGGATATGGAGATGCACCAGCCGGTGGGTGGCCGAGAGCACCAGCGAATCGCCCAGGGGCGCGAGTTGTTGCCTCAGGTCGCGGGCCAGGGTGGGGGCCGGCTCCCGGGTTTCCAGCACGGCCTCCGTGCAAAAGCGGTAAGCGGGGGCCTCGTCGGCCGGGCCGTGGCCGTGATCGGCCTCCGGGGGCAGGTCCACCTCCTGGGGCACGGCCGACCAGCCCTGGTGCACCAGGGTGCGGATGCCCTCCAGGAAATAGACAAAGCCCAGGGCGCCTGCATCCACCACGCCGGCCTTCCGGAGCCTGGGCAACAGCTCCGGGGTTTTCTGAAGTGCCTCGCGGGCGGCGGTCCACAGCACCTCCAGGAGTTCCACCAGATCCCGGCCGTTCCAGCGGAGCGCCGCCTCGGTGGCCTCGCGGATCACGGTAAGGATGGTACCCTCCCGGGGATCCTCCAGGCTTTCGTAGGTGCGGCGGATGGCGTGGTGCAGGGCCCGGGCCAGCGAAGGAGCCCGCAGCCGGCCCCGATAGCCCACGGCCTCGGCCAGGCCCGCGAAAAACCCGGACAGGATAACCCCGGAGTTGCCCCGGGCCTCGGTCACCAGGGCCTCGCTGAGCCACCGGAGCACCTGCCGGAGATCGCGTGACCGGCGGCCCTGGAGCCACCGCAGCGTGCGTCCCAGGGTGAGGGCCAGGTTGGTGCCCGTGTCCCGGTCGGCCACGGGAAACACATTGATCCGGTCCAGTTCCTCCCGGTGCCGGATCACCCACAGGGCCCCGGCCCGGAAGGCCGCCAGGGCCCGCCGTCCGTCCAGATAGGCGATGCCTGCCACGCGCCTCAGAACTCCCGCATCAGGGCGCGGGCGATCACCAGCCGCTGGATCTGGTTCGTGCCCTCGTAAATCTGGGTGATCTTGGCGTCGCGCATGTACTTTTCCACCGGAAACTCGCGCATGTAGCCGTAGCCGCCGAACACCTGTACGGCATCGGTGGTCACCCGCATGGCTACATCCGACGCGAAGGTTTTGGCCATGGCGGCCGCCTTGGAGATGTTCCTGGCCCCGGAATCAATGAACCGGGCCACGCTGTACACCAGCGCCCGGGCGGCCTCAATCTGGATGGCCATGTCGGCCAGCATGAACTGGATCGCCTGGAACGAAATGATGGGGCTGCCGAACTGTTCCCGCTGCTTGGCGTACTTTACGGCCTCCTCAAAGGCCCCCTGGGCGATGCCCAGGGCCTGGGCTCCGACGATGGGCCGCGACCGGTCCAGGGTCATCATGGCCACCTTGAACCCCTGGCCCTCCCGGCCCAGCAGGTTCTCCTCGGGCACCTCCACATCGTCAAAAAAGATCTCGCGCTGCACCGAGGCCCGGATCCCCATCTTGTCCTCGGCCCGGCCCACGCGAAAGCCCGGAAAATCCTTTTCCACGATGAAGGCCGAGAGCCCGCGCACCCCCCGGTCGGGCTGGGTGGCCGCGATCACGATGTAAAACTGAGCTTCGCCGCCGTTGGTGATGAACTTCTTCTGGCCGTTCAGGATGTAACGGTCGCCCTTTTTTACGGCCGTGGTTTTGATGTTGCTGGCGTCGGAGCCGGCCCAGGGCTCGGTCAGGGCAAAGGCCGCCTGGTACTCACCGCGGGCCAAAGGCGGCAAATATCGCCGCTTCTGGTCCTCGTTGCCGAAGAGGATCAGCGGAATCGCGCCCAGGCCGGTAACCCCGTAGGAAATGGCTGTGCCCCCGTCCACGATGGAAAGGTGTTCCATCACCAGGCACACATTGAGCACCGAAAGCCCCTGGCCGCCGTATTCCGGGGGCACAAAGAGTTCAAAGAACCCCTGCTCGCCCATCTTCTGGATGATCTCGCGGGGGTACCGGCTTTCCCGGTCCAGCTCGGCGCGCACGGGTTTGATGTACCGTTCCGCGAACTCGCGGGCCGCACGGGCCAGATTCTTCTGCTCCTCGGTGAGCCCATAATCCA
>WGAB01000121.1 GCA_015489295.1 Caldifarciminota bacterium | reverse complement strand
GAGTACCCGATGGGGCTCCTCTCCCTGAGACTGCCGCTGCAGGAAGGGCACCAGGGCCTCTTCCAGCGGCTGAGGCGGGGGCGGAGGGGCCGAGGAGAGTGAGGAGCCCTTCTCCTTATCCGGCGGAACCTCTCCCTCGGAACGCTCCGCAACATCCGGCAGGTCGCGCTCCTGCCGTTCCACGGGCGAGGCGGGCGGCACCTCCTGTTGCACCCGGGGCACCACATACACCGAACTCAGCGAAATCCCCTGGTCTTCAGGAACGGTGTGCGAAAGGGTGTTCCAGTGCTCCAGGCGGGCCCTCAGATAGTTATGGAGAATGCGGGAAAGCCGCGCCCGTTCCTCTTTTGTAAGCCCTGAAATCCCCTGCAGGGCCTGTTGAAGGGGCGTGCGTTGTTCTCCCACCATACCAGAGTCTCCCGGCATTGGCGTATTTTAAACCCGCGTGGCAATGCCTTCGGGGTGGATAGCCAGGGCGGGCGACCTACCCGGGGGCCGGATCACGAAGGTTCCGAGTTTTAGGGCACCTCGAGTTGCTTCGGAGATCGCCCCTGCCTCTGGTGAAAACAGGAAAGGATGAGGGTAGGTTGCCGCTAAAGCGGCTCCTACAGCACACCCCCACCTCAATCCTCCCCCTGAGGGGGAGGAAGTTATTGGGCGGCAGGGACTTAGGGTTGGCTCTCTGAGGGGGTGGAAGTTGTTGGGACACAGGGCAGCCAAAGGAAAAAACCGGGCTCAGCCGGGTTTCAGGAGGCCGTCTTCCAGGAGATAGACCCGGTGGCACAGGTCGCGCAGCCGGGGGTTGTGGCTCACGACGAAAAAGGTGGTGCCGTGCTCCTGGTTGAGGCGGCGGAAGATCTGGAGGAGTTGCTCGGCGTTCCGGCGGTCCAGGTTGCCGGTGGGCTCGTCGGCCAGCACCAGGGCCGGCCGGTTCGCCAGGGCCCGCGCCACGGCCACCCGCTGACGCTCGCCGCCGGAAAGTTTTAAAGGCGATTCGTGGGCACGATCCAAAAGGTCCAGGTCGCGGAGCCAATCTTCGGCCTGCCGGCGCGCGTCCGGGGCTCCGGCCAGCATCAAGGGGAGCATGACATTCTCCAGGGCGCTGAACTCGTGGAGCAGATGATGGAACTGGAACACGAAACCCAGGTGTCGGTTCCGGAACCGCGAGCGCTCCCGGTCGGACAGGCGGAACACCTCCCGGCCCAGGATGCGGAGGGTGCCCGCATCGGGCCGCTGCAGCGTGCCCAGGATGTGCAGCAGGGTGCTCTTGCCCGAGCCCGAGGGCCCGAACACGCCGGTGATGGTGCCCGGTTCCAGCACCAGGTTCACGCCCCGCAGCACCTGAAGCCACTGGGTGCCGCTCTGGAACCCCTTTTCAATGCCCTCGGCCACCAGGATCGGTTCACTCATAGCGGATGGCCTCCACCGGGTCCAGGCGCGAAGCCCGCCGGGCCGGAAACAGCGAGGTCAGGAGCACCGTAAGCCACGCCACCACGGTTACCAGCACCACATCCCGCGCCTTGAGCATCACCGGCAGATGGTCCACGAAGTACACATCCGGCGGCAACCGGAACCAGGGCGAGTGTTCCACGAAAAAGGCGATGCCCATGCCCAGGGCGAGGCCCAACAGGGTGCCGGTAACCCCGATGAGCAGGCCGGTGTACAGGAACACGCGCAGGATGTTGTGTTCCGACATGCCCAGCGACCTCAGGATGCCGATCTCCCGGGTTTTCTGCGACACCATGATGGTGAGGGTGGCCACGATGGAAAAGGAGGCCACCAGCACCATGAGGGCGAGGATCACGAACATGGCGAGTTTTTCCAGGGCCAGGGCGGCGAACAGGCTCTTGTTGAGGTCCATCCACGACACCGCCCGAAAAGGATAGCCCAGCGCGTTTTCCAGCCGGCGGGCCACCTTCCGGGCGCGGTAGGGGTCCCGGAGGTCCACCTCAATGCCGGAGGCCTTGTGGTTCCAGCCCAGCAGCCCGGCCACATCCTGCAGGTTGGCGAAGATAAGGGTGGCGTTGTAGTCGTACATGCCGGCGTCAAACACCCCGGCCACCACGAAGTTGCGGGTGCGCACCACCGTACCCAGAGGCGTGGGTTCGGTGGCCAGCGGCGAAAGGATCTGCAGGGTATCGCCGGGCATCACGCGGAGCCGTGAGGCCAGCACCGAGCCCACCAGCACATGGCCCGGCGAGAGATCAAAGGTCCCCATGACCACAAGGTTCCGGAGTTCCGGGCCCTTGACCCCGCCGTCGGCGGGCACTCCCTTGAGCACGGCCCCGTCGGTGAGGTACTCCCGGGACACCATCACCTTGGTGTACACGAAGGGAGCAGCGGCCGCCACCTCGGGCTGTTGCCGGAGGAATTCGGTGAGGTCTTCGTAGCCCTCCACGGGTTCGTCAAAGAAGCGGCTCACGATGACATGGGGGGTAATGCCCAGGATGCGGCGTTTGAGTTCGTGCTGGGCCCCGCTCATCACCCCCATGACCACGATGAAGGTGGCCACGCTCAGGAGGATCCCCAGGATGGAAAACAGCGAGAGCAGGCTCACGAAGCGCTTGTGCCCGGAAAACAGGAACCGTCGGGCCACAAAGAGTTCGGTTTTCAGCATGGAACCGAGGGGTTACTCCTCCAGGCGGGGCCGGAGCTGGGGGAAGAGCAGGACATCGCGGATGGACACCTCGTTGAGGAGCAGCATCAGCAGCCGTTCCAGGCCGATGCCGATGCCCCCGGCCGGAGGCATGCCCAGTTCCAGCGCCATCAGGAAGTCCTCGTCGATTTCCAGGGGGATCTCCTGGTCGCCGGCCTTCCGGAGGGCCAGTTGCTCCTCAAAGCGCCGGCGCTGGTCCAGGGGATCGTTGAGTTCGGAAAAGGCGTTCACCAGTTCCATGCCGGCCACGAAGAGTTCAAAGCGTTCCACCCGGCCGGGTTTCTCGCGGTGGCGCTTGGCCAGGGGCGAGAGCACCAGGGGATGGTCCAACACGAAGGTGGGATCCTGCAGGTGATCGCCCACCAGCCGGTCAAAGAGTTTATCCAGCAGCCGGTGCCGGGGATGGCGGGGGTCCACGCCGTGCTGCTCGGCGGCCTGTTTGAGCTGGGTGTCCGGTGCCTGGAGGGGGTCAAAGCCCAGGCGTTCGGCCAGGGCCTCCACGAAGTCCACGCGGCGGAAGGGGCGCTGGAAATTCAGGGTTCGGCCCTGGTACTCCAGGGTTTCGGAGCCCTGGAAGGCCACCACGGCGTCGTGGAACAGGTCTTCAATGAGGCGCATCATGTCGTGGTAATCCCAGTAGGCGGCGTAGGCCTCCAGGATGGTGAACTCGGGGTAGTGAAGCCGGTCAATGCCCTCGTTGCGGAAATCGCGGGAGAACTCAAACACCCGTTCGTAGCCGCCCACGAGCAGGCGTTTGAGGTAGAGTTCATCGGAAATGCGCAGGTACAGGGTGGTATCCAGGGCGTGGGAGTAGGTGGTAAAGGGTTTGGCGAAGGCGCCGCCGTACACGGGCTGGAGCACCGGCGTGGGCATCTCCAGGAACCCCCGTTCCAGGAAGAACCGGCGGATCCACTGGAGGATTTCCGACATCTTGCGGAAGGTTTCCAGGGCCTCGGGCCTGGACACGAGGTCCAGGTACCGGTGGCGGTACCGCAGTTCCTTATCGCGCAGGCCGTGCCACTTTTCGGGTAGGTTCCGGAGCCCCTTGGCCAGGAACTGGAACCGGTGCACCCGAACGGTCACCTCCCCCTTCTGGGTGCGGTACACCTCGCCCTCCACGCCGATGATATCGCCGAGGTCCAGGTATTTTTTGGCGAACTTCACGCCCTCCAGGTCGGCCACCGGCGACTCGGTCACACCCTTTTCAAAGGACACCTGCAGGTCGCCGGACTCGTCGCGCAGGCGGGCGAAGATGAGTTTGCCGAACACGCG
>WGAB01000120.1 GCA_015489295.1 Caldifarciminota bacterium | reverse complement strand
GCCCTCGTGCCCCTGAAACGGGGTGCTTCAGGCCGATTGTACCTGCTGGAGGTGCGGGGCGCGGCCCAAACCCTGCGCCTGTTCACGGAACTGGAGATCCGCCGGGTGCTGTCGCCGAGCCACCTGCCCTCTTCCCTCTTTTATGTGGAGCGCGAGGGCGAGGAATGGGTGTTCCGCGGGGCCGGCTGGGGACACGGCGTGGGCATGTGCCAGGTGGGCATGGTGAAAATGGCCCAGAAGGGCTACGATTACCGGGCCATCCTGGCACATTACTATCCCGGCACCGAGGTACGCCGGGTGTCCGGGTAAAAGCCCGACGAATCCGCTCAACCTTTAAAATTTTTGGCGAAAAATCCAAACTTCCCGGAGGCAAACCATGGCGCGCAAGGAAACCCTGAGCCCGGAAGAGGAACGGATCCGGCAGATCCTGCTGAAGTACAAGAACATCGCCGTCGTGGGGATGTCCAAGAACCCCCAGAAGCCGGCCCGAAAGGTGCCCAAGTACCTGATGGCCCACGGCTACAACATCATCCCGGTGAACCCCACCATGGAGAAAACCCTCGGGCGCAAGGTGTACCCCAGTATCGCCGACATTCCGCCCGATGTGAAGATTGACGTTGTGGAGGTGTTTCGGCCCTCGGAGCAAACCCCCGAGATCGTGCGGCAGGTGGTGGAACGCAAAAAGAAGGTGGGCGATGTTAAGGTGGTATGGCTTCAGGAGGGCATCAAGCACCCCGAAAGCCGCCGGCTGGCCGAGGAGGCCGGCCTGGAGTATGTGGAAGACAAGTGCATGTACAAGGAGCACAAGCGCCTGATCCTGGGTGAAGAGCCCGATGAACTCTGAGGTTCCCCGCCTGTATGCCGCCCGCTCGGGCACGGCCGGGCCCCGGGTAGTGCTCCTCCACGGAGCCGGAGGGTGCCACCATGTGTGGCACTACTTCGTGAAACGACTGGGCCGCAGCGCCCGGGTGTGGGCGCTGGATCTGCCGGGCCATTGCAAGAGCGAACCGCCGCCGGAACACACCTTTGACGAATTTCTGCGGATCCTGCGGCTGTGGTTTGACGGAGCCCTGGGGGGCGCACCCGAGGTGGTGGTGGGGCACTCCATGGGCGGGCTGCTGGCCCTGGGCCTCGCGGCCCAGGATGCACGGATCCAGCGGCTTGTCGTGCTTTCGGCAGCCCTGCGGATCCCGGTGCAGCCCCGCCGCCGGGTAGATCCCCAGGAGGTGGAAGACATCTGCCGCCGGATTTACCACCAGGAACGCTGGATCCGCTGGTGCGTGGAACACCGGAGCCAGGTGATCCTTTCCACCCCGCCGATCATGCTCCGCGACCTGGAAATGGTGCGGCAGGTGGACCTCCGCCCCCTGGCTCCCAGGATCCGGCAGCCCGTGCACCTGGCCGTGGGCCGCTACGACCAGGCGGTGACCGAACCCCTGGTGCGGGAAACCCTGAACCTTTTGCCCTCGGCACGGCTGACCTGGCTGGAACACTCGGGCCACATGCCCCATCTGGAGGAAGCGGCCCGGGTGGCCGAACTCATCGAGGAGGAACTCCAGCATGTCCAAGGAGCCTGAAATCACCCTGGAAACCACGGTGGAGGAGCTGGTGCTGCGGTACCCGGAAACCGTGGCCGTGTTTTTCAAGCACGGCATTCCGGCCATCTCGTGCGGCACCCCTATCTGGGGAACCATCGGCGAAAACGCCAAAAAATACGGGGTGAAGGACCCGGAACGCCTGCTCCAGGACCTCCGCGAGAAGGTCCGCCAGGCCCAGCCCCTCACCCTTAAAATTCAGCCGAAGCCACCAAAGGAGTGAACCCGTGATGAACCGCTGGACCTTAGCCCTGGCCCTGTTGCTGGGGTGGAGTGGCCTGCAGGCCGCGGAGATCCAGACCTTTACCCTGGACAACGGCCTGCATGTGTACCTGGTGAAGAACCGCATCGTGCCCCTGGTGACCATCGTCACCTCCTTCCACGCCGGGGGCACCTACGAGGATTCCATAACCAACGGCCTGTTTCACCTGTACGAGCACATGCTCTTCAAGGGCAACGCCAAGTACCCGGATCAACTGGCCTTCAAAAAGCGGCTCCGGGAACTGGGCATCATCTACAACGGGTCCACCTCCACCGAGCAGGTGGAATACCACTACACCCTGCCCAGCCGACTCTTGCGGGAGGGCCTGGACTTCATGGCCGCGGCCATGAAGTCCAGGCCCTCCCGCAAGAGTCGGCTGGGCAGGGTGTAGTGGTATTCCACCTGCTCGGTGGAGGT
>WGAB01000119.1 GCA_015489295.1 Caldifarciminota bacterium | reverse complement strand
TGCCCCTGCAACTGGAGGAGATCCGGGTCACCCGCTCTTCGCCGGTGGTGAACCGCACCCTGGCCGAGGCCGATGTGCGGAACCATTACGGCGTGATCGTGATCGCCATCAAACGGGCCAATGGAGAGATGGTGTTCAATCCCGGCCCCCAGGAGGTGATCCGGGAGGGCGACATCCTGGTGGTCATGGGCCGCGAGGAGGATCTCCGGCGGTTTGAAACCGGCCAGCCTGGTACCCAGGGGTAACGGAAGCCGCGTTGGCACCCAGCCTTCGGGTACTGCCTCTTCCCTTCATTCCTGCAGGATCTGGCGAAGGGTGTTCCACACCATGGGGTCGGTTTCCCGGTCCATCCAGGCCTGCATCAGGGGCTTTAGCGACTTGCCACCTAAACTCCTTAACGCCTTGGCGTCATAGAGCCGAACCGCCGGGTCCGGATGGTGCTGCAGGGGCACCAGTCGGGCGCGCCAGGCCCGGCGTTGTCGGTCGGTGAGGTGCAGATCCGGGGAGGCCAGCACCCGGGCCAGGGCCTGCAGGTCGCGCGGCCGAACCTCCTCGCGCCACCGCGTCTCCAGAGAGTCCAGGGCCACCGCCGGTTCCCGGGCCAGGCCCGCCAGGCCGGCCTGGTGCAACTGGAAATCCGGGTCCCGGAGCAGGGTCAGGTACACAGGAACCCAGCGGGGCTGGTGGAGTTTCACCAGGGCCGAGGCCGCGGCGTAGCGGACAAAGCGGGACGTGTCCTGGAGATACGGCGCCACCCACGAGGCGGCGGTGGTATCCCCGATCTTGCCCAGGGCGCCCAGCACCCGGGCACGCATGCGGGGGCGTTTTTCGGTGGCCAGCATCTCCTGGAGTTTCGGCAGGGCCGAGGAATCCTTGACCTCGCCTACGAGCCAAAGGGCCACCCGGCGCACGGTATCGTTCTCGCTCTCTAAGGCCTGGTGCAAATAGGGCAGGGCCCGCTGGCGGTTCCGCTGGACCACGAACTTGAACACCCGGAGTTCCAGGGCGTTGAGGGTACGAACCTTTTCGGCAAACAGGAACTGGAGCGTGGCCTCGCCGTAGGCCGCCAGTTGCCTGCGGGCCTCCGGCACCTTCTCGCGGTTCTCCCCCACCCCCCACTTCTTGGCCGTCTTGTACAACTCCTCCAGCCGGGCCTTCAGGGTATCGGGCAGGGGCTGGCTTGGTGGCGGATCGCCTATCCCTAAGGCCAGGATCAGAAAGACTCCCCACATGGTTCAGGTCTCCAGTTCTGGATTGTACACACCCGGGGGCCCTTCGGCCAGGGTCTGCTGCACCTGAAGTTCGTAGTTCCGGCGATACACTTCGTTACGTTCCAGGAGCTCTCGATGAGTTCCCCGGTCGACAACCCGCCCCTGCAAGAGTACCACGATCTCATCGGCGTCCACGATGGTGGAAAACCGGTGGGCGATGACCAGAATCGTTTTCTTTCCACGGAGGCGGGCCACCACCTCTTTAACGGCGGCCTCTGCCTCGCTATCCAAAGCGCTGGTGGCCTCGTCCAAAATCAAAATCTCGGGGTTCCGGACCAGGGCCCGGGCCAGGGCCAGGCGTTGTTTCTGCCCTCCCGAAAGGATCACCCCGCGTTCCCCCAGTACGGTATCGTACCCCTGGGGAAGACGCTGAAGGAACTCATGGGCTCCGGCAAGCTGGGCGGCGCGAAGGACCGCCTCGTCGGTAGCCTCTGGGTTGCCGTACCGCAGATTGTTCCACACGGTATCGTGGAACACGAATCCCTCTTGGGGCACCAGGCCGATCAGGTTTCGCCAGTCCTCAATCCGGAACTCCCGGAGATCTTTACCGTCCACCAGGATCCGCCCACGGGTCGGATCGTAAAATCGGAGCAGGAGATCCACCACGGTGGTCTTGCCTTCCCCCGAGGGGCCGAATAGCGCAATCATCGAACCTCGAGGAATCCGGAAGCTCACACCCTTCAGCACCTCCTCGCTCGTACCGGGATACCGAAAGTGTACCCGGTCGAACACCACCCCCCGTCTAAGGTGCCGGATGGGCCGGGGACCCGAAGGGGGCCTTGGCTCCGTGACCTGCAGCACCTCCTCAATGCGGGCAAAATGGGGCAGGAATTCGGAAATTAGGACATAGTTGTGGCTGATGTGCCGAAATCGGGGCAAGATTCGGAACAGGATAAAGAAGAAGGTGACCACTACGGCCAGGGGTTGCCGAAACACGCCCACGGAAAGGGCAACCAGTCCCAGGGCCAGGAGGAACACCAGGGGTTCGGTCAGCAATTGTGCCGTCACCCGGTTCCGCTGAAGCCGAAGATGCAATTCATAGGCCTGTCGGTTCAGGGCATCGAACCGGGCGCGGTGCAGGTCCTCCCGGTTCATGGCCTTGACGAGCTTTAAGGCCTCTAAGGTTTCCACGAGCCATCCGGTGAGCCGCTCTTCGACATCCCTGGCCTCCTGTCCGCCTTCGAAGGCTGCCCGAATTCGGGGGACCACCAGAAGGTAGATGCCGCCCAGCAGGCCTCCCACCCCGAGGGTCAGGGGCACGGAAAGGGCAAGGCTCAGGGCCGCCAAGCCCAGGGTGATGGTAGCAGAAGCCAGAGTCAACACCAGGATCTCCAGGGCCAGGCCTGCCTTGACGGTGGACCGTTCCACGATGGCCAGGAGTTCACCGGTTCTCCTGCGGACATAGAAGGACAGGGGCAGGGTCAGCAATTTCTCATACAGGCGCTGCCGCAGATCCCGGGTCACACGGCTGCTCAGAAGACGGGCCAAATACTGCTGCACGGCCTGAAGCAGATAGCGGAGCGCCACCACCACGCTAAAGGCTCCCAGCACGGTCCAGAGGTTGACCTCCAGATGAAGGAGGGCAAACAGGCGGTGGAAGCCTTGCATCAGCGGCAACGGTCGCTGGTCCTGGGTGAAACTTTGCAAAAGGGGGATTACCATTCCAACGCCAACCACCTCGGTGGCTGACAGGAGGATTAACAGCACCAGGTTCGCAAGGACCAAGGGTCGGTAGCGCTTCAGGTGCGCAACGGCGAGATGCAGGGCTTTTATCTCCCCGCTCTTCATTGGCTTAAGCGTGCCAAGAACCGCTGGGTTAACCAGCGGAAGGGCCGAAAGGGGTAGTAAAGAACAGTCCATCGCGAGGGGAGCGAAAGGGCATAGAAATCGGCCAGGGTGGGGACAAAGAAACGTTGCACAAGAAGACGAAGGGCGTGGACCAGAAACCCGTGTGTTCCAGCCCCCATCATTCGGGCTTCGTAAACGATCCGCCGAAGGGTCCCGGACGGCCCCCTCGTACCCTGGAGCAGGCTCTCCAGATGTTCTCGGGCGAACCACCGGAGTTCTGGAAATTGCTGTAGATCCTGTCGAATACCCTTTGGGAGCGGTTGCGACGCCATCCGGTCGATGAGTGCAAACCCCAGCAACAAGGGCTTGAGGGTTCTCGTCTCCCGGGCATACATCCGAAGTTCTTCGGGATTGATCCAGTGCCTCCACCGATGCCAAGCCTGAAAGAAATCGCAGAGCCACAGAAGCCGGTTCCACTGGTGCTTGGTACCATGAAGGGCAAGATATATCAGGAGATCCGCGGGATGGAGGGTTTCGATCTCCCGTCCCAGAAGCCTGAGGCGCTGGGAACGGCTCAGGAGCATATCTGAGCTCAGGCGGACAGGCCAGCGGGGGTCTACAGGGTGCCAGTGGAGTTCCACCGGAAGCTGCGTCGGATCCGGAGAACGCCATACACTGTGATGGGTCCTGCGGAGGATGCGGGTCTGAAGATGGGCGGGAAGCCCCTGGAGAGGAGGGTCGGTCAGAGTATATCCCAGGTGTTCCAGAACGGTCCAGCTCCTGCGGAGATCCGAAGGGTGAACCAGGAGGTCCAAATCCACGAAAGCCCGGAGACCCACATCCTGCCAGAGTTGGTAAGACAGCACCGGTCCCTTCAGAGGCAAAACCCGAATGCCGGCTTCTTGAAACGCTTGGATCAGGTTCAGGAGTTGCCGGGTTCCGTGGATCGCAAGGAGTTGTTGTCGGTGGGCAAGGGGGCGGAGCAGGGGCTCCAGGTGGGGAAATTTCTCCCGAACCCTGCGGTATACCAGGGGCACCACTCGATGGTCCTGGGCCCAGAATACCAGACGATCCCTCTCCTTTTGACGGGATCGGATCCAGGAGTCCAGCAGGGCCCAACAGGACAATGGGGACGCCAAAGTCCCCCCTTTTCTCCCGAGCGGGGCGTATTGGCTTAAAAGAAGCTCCCTACGTGGTGTGAATCCTCAGATTTCGAAGGCTAATAGGCGCTCGAGGAACCCACGTCCAAGAGACCGCCCACATGGGCTCCACGAGTCAGGTCCCGGAGGCGCCCCAGGGTCTCCACCCGCGGAGGGCGATAGGGCTTCCGGTTTTCCTCCCCGGCCTGGAATCCGGGATCTTGTTTCCGCACCCTTTTCCTCATAGCCGATACCTCCTCTTTTGGTTGGCCCTCCCGGATCCCCTTCCGGTCGAGTGGTGGCGATGAATTATATTGGGGGCGTAGGGGAATGTAAACTTGACATAGTCCCTGTAGCCATCCAGGTGCAGACCGGAAAAGGCATCAGGACGCGGTCGAAGCCACCTCAGCAGCAGTGGCCAGCCCGGTAGGAGCCGCTTCAGCAGCGATTTCGCCATATTCTCTCGGGCAGGATTCCCGATAAGTCCTTGCCGCCCAATAACTTCCTCCCCCTGAGGGTACAGATTTACGCTAACCCCTTGCGGTTCAATAACTTCCTCCCCCTCAGGGGGAGGATTGAGGTGGGGGTGTTCTTGGAGTGCGGTGCCTCGGCACCGCTTTGAAAACCGGAGGTTCCCCGTTCACAAAGGGCACGGCTCCCGTCTAAACAGCACTGCAAGGCTCCACGCCGGAACTCCAGAGCGGCACCCAGGTGCCGCACTCCAAAATGCCCTCCCCTCAATCCCCTCCCAAAGGGAGGGGACGATTTGCTGTCGGGCTCGCCAGGAACGAGGACCATTCTGATGTCGCGGCTGAAGCCGCTCCTACATGGTGCAGCCCTGCGGGCTGCACCCCCGCCCCTCAGTCCCCGCCCGCCGGGGGCGGGGATGATTGGATTGTCGCGGCTGAAGCCGCTCCCACGGCAGAATCCCTCCCGGGGGTGTTTCGGAGTTCGAGGACTGTTGACGGTGGAGGAGACGACTTGGGGGGTTACAAACCTATGCCAAGGTCTTGTCTGCCAATCCCTGCCCCCTGCGGGGCTGAGGACCCTCTTGAGGCCTATGATACCCTGATCTGTGCCCCCATGCCCCTGCCCTGCACACCCGAAGGAAGATCGCGCCGGGGGAATCGGAGCGACCCAGAGGCATCCTTCCCACGGAGGGGACCGGAACTGGCCGAAAAATTGCGAAGGGCACCTCTTTTAAGGTTCTGGGCCCTGGCTTTCCCTACAGAATGGCTTTCTTTGGGAATTTGCTAAAGCATCAAAACCTTTGCCGGTTTCTGTAAGCGCGCGGCTTGCATGCTCCCTTTTCTCGCCCCTATGATAGGGGTGCAGGAACAGGAGTCCGATCATGAGGGAAGGAGGTCGGGATGTGCGGGGCAGGACTCTATGGAGGGCCTGCCGAAGGATATGGGTTTCCCCCCTCTTCCTCATCCTCTTCGGTGCAGCCTTTGCTCAAACCTACCATGACCACGAAGTGATTTCCACGGATACCGTGTGGCGGGCGGCCGACAGCCCCCACCGGATCCTGGGATATGTGGAACTTACCGGCGACGCCACCCTTACCCTGGAACCCGGCTGCATCGTGGAATTTGAGGAGGGGGCGTATCTCGGGCTCTCCTCGGTTTTCGTGGATACCCTGGCCGCAGTGGTGGCCATCGGCACGAGCACCGATTCCATCGTGTTCCGGGGATGGAACCACGCCGCCTGGAACGGCATCGTCCTGAACAACTACTGGCCCGACCGAACCCAGAAACGCACCAGTTTCTTTGAGTATTGCGTGTTTGAGGATGATACCGGAGGCCCGGTAGCCCTGGACAACGCAGAGGTCCGCCACTCGGTGTTCCGCAACAGCTCCCGGGGCCTGTACCTGGAGGACATGGACTCGGTGGTGATCCAGGGCAACCGGTTCCTGGGCAGCGGGGGCCTGCGGGCCCTGTACATGGGCTATCTCCACATTGCCGACAACGAGTTCGTGGGCCTTTCCCATCCCGGCGTGGATGCGGAACAGTGCGACACCCTCTTCATCGCCAACAATCTGTTCCAGGGCATCACCTCCGACTACGGCGCCCTCCGGCTGTACCAGAACCAGGTGGTCCGACTCACAAATACCAATGTCATCACCGGGTGCTCCTATCCCCTGGCTTTGCATCCCGTGGCCCAGCTGGATACCGCCTACACCGACGTGCCCACCTCGGGCAACACCCACAACCTGATCCGCATCTTGGGTCCCTATACTCTGGCGACCTCAGAGCATCTGTACAACCTGGGCCTGCCCTACCGCATGGACAGCCTGGAGGGGGGCTTCAACACCTGGTACCGCTACAACTTCCTCGCGGTGGATCCCGGCGTGGAGGTGCAGGTGGCCAGCGGCTACGGCCTGGAGGTCTCCACGATTTCCGCCAACGGCACGGCCACCGACACCATCCGGTTCACCTGCGCCGACACCCAGAACGCCTGGCTGGGCCTGCGCCTGGTCCACGGGTCCCTTTCTTTTGCCGTCGTGGAACGCGCGGACACCGACAGCGTGGCCGGCATCTTCCTGGACGGTACGGTGTACACC
>WGAB01000118.1 GCA_015489295.1 Caldifarciminota bacterium | reverse complement strand
GGACGGAACCCGCAGGCCCAAGGCGATCTGCAGTTGCTGGAGCCGCGGTTCCCGGTGCAGCCGCCAGGGGAGGGGAGGGGGCAGGGGCGTGGTATCCAGCCTGGCGGTGGCCGCAGGCAGGGCCAGGTACCGGTCGGCCAGGTGGGCCAGTTGTTCGGGATCCACCGGACCGGCGGCCACGAGGATTACCTGGGACCGGGCAAATACCTCCCGCCACCGGCGGTACAGGTCGGCGGGGGTGATCCGGTGCAGGCTCTCCTCGGTGCCCAGGATCTCGCGGCCCATGGGATGCCCGGGAAACAGGGCCTCGAAGAGCAGGCGAAACACCAGGTCGTCGGGGGTTTCCTGAACGCTGGCCAGTTCCTCCAGCACCACCTGGCGCTCGCGCTCCAGGTCGTCGGTGGTAAACACAGGCTGGGATGCCATGTCGCCCAAAAGGTCCAGTGCCAGGGGCAGGTCTTCGGGCAGCACCCGGGCATAGAGCCCCAGCGAGTCCTGGGTGGTCATGGCGTCCACATAGCCCCCACGGTCCTCCAGGGCGCTGACCAGTTCAAAGTTGTTCCGCCGGCGGGTGCGCTTGAAGAGCATGTGCTCCAGCAGGTGGGTGACCCCGGGCAGGTGTTCGTCGCGGGAACCCTGGCGCGAGAAGATGCCGATGGCCACGGACGCAAAGCGGGCGTCCTGGTCCACCAGCAGGGGGAAACCGGTATGTTGCACCCGATGGTAGGCCATGGCTCACTCTCCGAAGATGCGCATGAGGTCCAGGAGGGTGATGGCGACCATCAGCAGGATCAGCAGGGCGAAGCCGATTTGCTGGATGCGGAGCTGTACTTTGGGGGGCAGGGGCCGGCGCAGGAGGGCTTCCACCAGGTACACGGTGATATGACCGCCGTCCAGCGCGGGGATGGGCAGCAGGTTGATGACGCCCAGGTTCACCGAGATCAGGGCCATGAGGATGAGCAGCTGGATCCAGCCCATAGCCGCGGATTCCCCCACGAGTTTGCCGATCATCACCGGGCCGCCGATGGTCTTCAGGGAGGCCCGGCCGGTGATCAGGCGGAACAGCACCTCGTAGGTCAGGGCCACGGATTCCCAGGTTTTGCGGAGTGCCAGGCTCAGGGCCTGGCCGGGACTGAGGTGCAGGCGTTCGGTGGGGGCCAGGATGCCGATCCGGCCCACGGTGTCGCCGGTGGCTTCCACCACCGGAGCCACGGGCACCCGCACCTGCAGGGTGTCGGCCTGCCGAAGAATCCAGAGGGTAAGGGTATCGCCTGGATGCCCGGAGATGATGCGGACCAGGTCGTCCCAGGCCCGTACCGGCAGGGTATCGATCCGCAGGATCCGGTCGCCGGGCTGAAGGCCCGCGGCTGCGGCGGTACCGCCAGCCACCACCCGGGCCACCACCGGGGGAATCAAGGGAACGATGCCGTAGGGGCCCTGCGGTGGCGTACGGAAGTTGAGTACCAGAGTGTCGCCCCCGCGGAGCACCTGGAGGCGGTGAGGACCCGGCCGGGAGAGATGGGTGTCCAGGTCCCACCAGTTGGAGACCGGAACCTCGTCCACCGCGAGGATCTGGTCGCCGGGCCGGAGGCCAGCGGAATCGGCCGGCGTATCGGGTTCTACCTGGTACACGGTGGTGCCGGGGATGGTGGAAACCCCCTGGGTGGTGTAGATGAAGGCGAAGATGACGAAGCCCAGGAGCAGGTTGGCCAGGGGACCGGCGAACACCACCAGAAACCGCTGGTGTACCGGGCGGCTCAGAAACTCGTCGGGTTCGTGGGTCAGGTTCTCCGGGTCGTCGCCCTTCATGCGGACATAGCCGCCAAAGGGGATGGCGGAAAGGGCGAAGCGAGTGCCCTTCCATTCCCGGGCCACGAGTTCAGGCCCGAAGCCCAGGGAAAAGGTGAGCACACGGATGCCGAGAGCGCGGGCAGCGAGGAAGTGGCCGGCCTCGTGGATCAGGATCAACACGCTGAGCACGATCAGGGTGAGGAGGACCGTCATAGATTCGGGGATTTTATAGCGTTTCCCGACAAAACGCTATAAAAAGCCGTTGCCGGAGCCACGCTCCGGCAACGGGTTAGGATCAAAAGGAGGTAGGGGCTACGGAAGCCAGAGAAGGGGTAAGGTGACGGGTTTCGAGCCCTGCGGAATGTGGAGCCAGTAGGTGCCGGCCTTCAGGGGCCGGTTCTCCAGGTCCTTGCCGCTCCAGTATCCCTGAGCCATCCCGGAACCCGAGGCTTCCAGGGTGAGCAGGGTGGCCAGACGGCCCGAGGAATCGAGAACCAGGGCCTGGACCGGGCCCCTCGATCCCGGGACCCCCTGGATCTGGACCGTTTGCGGAGCGTGAAGGGGATTGGGGTACAGCCGGTAGGGGAGGGCACCCTGGCGCGGCGAGGAGTTCTCTTCTTCTACAGCGACCGGTGCCGAGGACAGGGTGGTGGTGTAAATGTAATCGCCGGAGGTAGAGAAGTTGCCGTTGGCCGCGTTACCGGCCACATAGAAGGTCACCGGGCCGGTGCCGGCCGGCGGCGCGGTCCAGCGGAGGGTCCAGGTGGCCGAGGGTTGGCCGTTAAAGGTGCCGCTGCTGGTTTGCTTGGCATAGTCCCGCTGGTTGCCCGGGCCTTCGGAGATCTGCACGGTGCCGTCTACGGCTTCCAGTACGCCGGCCTGGTTGCCGGCACCGTCGATCACCGTAAGTTCAAAGCCCCAGCGGCTCTGGCCAGGGTCTTGCAGGGTAACCTGGAAGGTATAGGTGCTTTCGGGCACATAGGTTTCGGGCAGGCCCACGAGGCTCAGGGTGCCGTCGCCGGAGTTTACGGGGAAGGTGCTGTGGCAGGCGGTGCAGTTGTTCATGGCGGGTGGGTCGCCGGCATAGCCATCGGGCGGGCCGCTGGAATACGCCATCAAGGCACCAGCGGCCAAAAGTCCGACCACGCTACGGGTCCACCATTTTTGAATCATAGGACACCTCCTTCACCGGTCTTGCGCAAGTATGCTTCGCCCGACTTCCTTTGTCAAGTTTAGAGCCGTAAGGGCCTGCCCTTCCCTTGTTTTCAGGCTGCCTGTATGCTATCGGCCGTGATGCGTCGGTTTCGGTGGCTTGTGCCGGGCCTTCTGCTGCTGGCCGGGTGCCTGTACTTCAACACGGTGTACAACGCCCAGCGGTACTTCCGTATGGCCGAAATCGAGTACCGGAAGAACCAGCGACTCACCGCCCAGGCGCGCCAGTATTACCAGCAGGCTGCCGAAAAGGCGGCAAAGATCGTGAAATTCCATCCCCGGTCCAAGTATGTGCCCGAGGCCCTGTACATCATGGCCGTGGCCTTTTCCCGCATGGACGAGCGCGAGAAGGCCCGCCGGAAGTTTGAGGAACTGGCCACTTACTACCCGAAGGAAGCCCAGCGGTTCCACATCAACCTGGAGCTCGGCCGCCTGGCGCTGAGGGACGGCGACTACACCCTCGCCCGGGAGTATCTGACCCGGGCCCTGCAGGAGGGCGGCGACCAGGCCGAGGAGGCCGCCTTTTTGCTGGCCCAGACCTTCGCGAAGGAGGGTCAGTACGCCGAGGCCCTGCAGCGGTTTGAGGAGTTTTTCAAAAAGTACCCCAAGAGCCGCTGGCGGAAACCGGCACTCCTGGAGGCCGCCCGGGCGGCCTTTGAAGCCCAGAAGTACGAGCAAACAGTGCGGTACCTGGAGGAATACCTCACCCTGTACACCACCCGTGAGGAGGAAAAAACGGCCCGATTGCTCCTGGCCGAGGCTGAATTGAACCTCGGCAACCTGGACCGGGCCCGGGAGATCCTGGAGGGCCTGGACCTTCCGCCCGCCGACCGCGATGTGGCCCGTCGGGACGTGCTGCTGGCCCGCATCCATCTGGCCCAGGGGGACACGGCAAAGGCCCGCACCACCCTGGAACAGGTCGCCCGGCAGGCGCGCCGCCAGGAGGCCGGCGTGGAGGCCCGGTACCGCCTGGGCCTGCTCCTGGAGGCCCGCGATAGCCTCAAAGCCGCCTATGACCAGTATCGCGAGGCGTCCCAGGGAGGCGTGGCTACCCCGTTCCGGGAGGAGGCCCGCCGCCGGATGCTGGCCCTCTCCGAGTTGCAGTCCATTGATAGCACCCGGACAGCCCTGGACCTTTACCGGATCGCCGAACTCTACCTCTTTGAACTGCAGCGGCACGAGGAGGCCGAGCAGGTGCTCAAAACCCTGCTCCAGGACTTCCCCAAAAGCGAATACGCGCCGAAGGCCCTTTACACCCTGGTGTACCTGTACACCGAAGTCCAGCCGAACGAGGACTCGGCTCGCAAGTATTTCCACAGACTCCAGGAGGAGTTTGGCAACACCCTGTACGCCCGGGAGGCGCAGCGCCGGTTCGCTTCCCTGGCCTCCACCCAGGAGGTATCCCCATGACACTCTGGATGCTCGTGTTGCCCGCTGTGATCACCCTTGGCAACCTGGAACCTACTGCCCGGCTTGAGGCCGGTGGCTTCGCCCCTGTGGCGGCGGTTTCCGGTGCCGAAGCCCTCTTCGGGAATCCTGCAGCCCTGCCTGGTGCCTCACCCCTTTCGGTGGTGGCCGGGTACCAGGGCTGGTACGAGGTGGGAGACCTGAGGACCCTGCAGGTGGGCACCGCCTTCGGGCGCCGCCGGTGGGCCGTAGGAGTAGGTGGATGGCAAAAGGCGGTCTCAGGCGTCTACGCCGAAACCCATCTGCTGGCCGCCGCAGCGATCCAGTTCCGGAGGCTTCAGTTTGGCCTGCGCACCCGCTGGTTCCAGGTGTCGGCCCGCGACAGCGGCGAAACCTGGGCCGGAGGGACGCCGGTGCTGGACGCTGGCGTACTGGCCCACTGGGGCAACGCCGCCGTAGGGTTGCACCTGGAAAACCTGGGAGGTGCACGGGTGCGCCTGGTCCAGGCCTCAGAGCCCCTGGCCCGCCGCACGATCCTGGCGCTGGCCTGGCGCCTGCCCCGGAATGTCACCTGGAGCGCTGCCTATGTGAACTGGAACGGCCAGGCCCTGTATCGGGTAGGCGTGGAAGCCTGGTTTACCCGCGGGTTCGCCCTGCGCCTCGGGGTGGATGAGAAGTACCTGACCCTCGGGATGGGACTCACCAACGGTCGCTGGTCCTTCGACTTTTCCGGTCGCAACGTGTTTCCCATGGGGGCGGTGTACGCGGTATCCGTGGGGTATCGACGGTGAAGCGCCTGGATCCCCAAGCCCTTCGCCGGCGCCTGCAACGGCTTCAGCAGGCAGGGCCGGAGCCTGAAGCCGAGCCAGCCTCGGTGGCCCGGCTGAGGCGGTACCTGGGCCGCCCGTGGCTCCGGAGCCCGGAACGACTGGCCCATCGCCTGGGCGCAGTACCAACGGCCGGTGGCCGCCTGCTGGTGCTGGAACACCGGTTTCCGGTGCCGGCCCGGTTCCTGGAACACGCAGAACTCCTCACCCTGGGCCAATATCCGGCTCCTCTGGACCTTCAGGACGTGGTGTTCCTGGACCTTGAGGCCACGGGCACTTCCTT
>WGAB01000117.1 GCA_015489295.1 Caldifarciminota bacterium | reverse complement strand
GGCTGGTTCTCGGGCAGCGGGGGCAGGTCGGGGTCTTCGGGAGCGTTCCGGGCGAGATCGGCCGCCTGCCGAATGGCCCGTTGCAGGGTTTCGGGGTGGATTTCGCCCTGTACCAGGGCCACGCCCTGCCGGCCGGGCAACAGCACCCGGGCCACCAGATCGGTTTTTCGCTGATGCACATACTGGTTCACCTGGCTGGAGGCGAACCGGGCCAGATCGCGTTCTTCCTCTTCCAGCACCAGGTGAACCTGGTCGTAGCCCGAAGTTCGGATCGCCTGGACCAGAGGTTCCAGTTGCATCTCAGCGTCCTCGCACGAGTTTGACGCCGCGGAAGCGGGCCGGAGCCGCGCCCTGGGCGGTCCCGATGGTCTGGCCGGGTTCGCCTTTGCCGCAGTTGGGCGTTCCCCAGATTTCCCATTCCTCCGGGCCTGCCACAGCGTCCAGTTTCCGCCAGAAGTGCACGGTATCGTCCACAAAGGAGGGGGCGCGTACGGCCTCGGCCAGGCGGCCGCCCCGGATGCGCCAGCCCATATGGCCTGCGAACTGGAAATGCTCCCGCCGGTCGTCAATAGACCAGGACTTGACCCCGGAGATGTACACCCCGCGGTCCACGCCGGCGATCAGGTCCTGGAGCGAGCCGCGGTGCGGCTTGAGGTTGACATTGGTGATCCGGATCAAGGGCAGGTTTTGCCAGCCTTTGGCGAAGGCCGAGGCCGAGGAGGGCCGGCCGATCAGGTGAGCGAACTCCCGGTTGGAGAGGTAGCCCACCAGGATCCCCTCCTTGATGAGGTCCACGGCGTGGGTTTCCACGCCCTCGTCGTCAAAGCCTGCGGTGGCGAGGCCGCGGGGCGTGCGGCCGTCGGCCACGATGTTCAAAAGCGCTGAGCCGATCCGGAGTTGGCCCAACTGGTCTACGGTGGCATACGAAGTACCGGAAAACGAGGCCTCCTCGCCGAACACCCGGTCCAGTTCCAGAGCGTGGCCGATGCTCTCGTGGATGATAAGGGAGACCAGGGGGCCGTCGATGACCACATCGTACACGCCCTCGGGCGGATCCTTGGCATACAGGAGTTCCCGGGCCTCCTCCAGCACCCGGGGCAGATGGGCCGGAAAGTTCAGGCGATCCAGGAGTTCCAGGCCGGCGGTTTCATACTGGCCGCTCTGGGTGGTGGGGTACGAGCGGCTGGCGCCCCGGTGGCCCCGGCCCAGGGACACGGTAACCCCGGTGCCGGTCTTGTAGATCACCTGGTGGATCCTGCGGTGCTCGGTGGAAAAGAACCAGCGTTCCTCGCGGGTGGTGTCCAGGAAGACGGACACCGAGGGGGATCCCTGGAGTCTGTGGCGTGCAGCGGTGATGGACCGAAGCCGGTCCATGCGTTCCCGGAGGGAAAAGGCGAAGGGGTCCTGCTGAATGGGGGTCTGGTACTCGCCCTCGGTTTCCGGCAGAGGATCAAACACCACGGGCCGGTGGCGGGTGCGGCTCGAGGCCTCGGCGATTTCGGTGGCGAGAGTAAAGGCCTCGGCCAGGCTCTCGCGGGTGAGGTAAGGGGTGGCGGCAAACCCCAGGCCGCCGTTTTTCAGGACACGCACGGCCATGCCTATGGAGGCTTTGTGGGTGAGTTCGGTGGGCCGGTCGTCGGTGACGCCCATGCGTTCCTGCTGGGTTCGCACCACCCGAAGGTCGGCGTAGGACACCCGGAACCGTTGGGCCAGGGAGAGGAGGGCGGGATACAGATCGCTGGGTTCCATGCCGGCGACCGTTAATTATACGGGGCCCGAAATCCGGCGCAGGGCGGGGCCGCTTTTCGGTGCATCTTCGGCTATAATTGGAGCGTACAGGAGGGGCAAAACCGGGGAGGAGGTTTTGTATGCGTAAGATGTTGACAGTGCTGGTCGCCGGGCTTGTGGCGTTTGCCACGGCAAACGCCCAGAATCTCGTGCCCAACGGCAACTTTGAGAGCTGGGACGATCCCAACACGCCTACGAGCTGGACCCACGATGCCGGTGTGACCATTGACCAGGAGAGTGGGACCGTATACCAGGGGACCTACTCGGCCAAGGTCACCCTGACCACCCAGAATCAGAGCAATGCCGACTTTGATTCAGATTTCTTCAGCGTGACCGCCGGGCAGGATTACGAGATCTCCTTCTGGATTCTGGACAACGATCCCGCTGGAAGGGCCCGCATTGCGGTGGTTTGGTTTGATGCGAGCCAGAACTACATTTCCTCAAACTACGGTTCGTATTCCTCCGACGATCCGAACTGGCAGAGGGTTTCGGGCACCTACACCGCTCCCTCCAACGCGGCCTATGCCAAGTTCAGGATCCGGTTCTACGATGTCTCCGGCAGCTGGGACGGCGACGCCGTGTTCTATGTGGACAGTGTGGTAATGGTTTCGGCAACCCCTACGATCTACGAGGTGACCATCGAGGAGATCCAGGGGACCGGGGATACCTCGCCCTACGAGGGCTCAAAGGTCAAGACCTCGGGCAATGTCACGGCGGTGTTCGCACACGGCTTCTTCCTGGAGATGAATCCCGGGGGTGCCCGCCGTGGGATCTACGTGTATACCGGCTCTGCTCCCACCGTTAGTGTGGGCGACTCCCTGGTCATTGATCAGGCGGATGTGCAGGAGTACAACGGCCTCACCGAGTTGACGAATCCGGTCATCACGGTGGTGGGCAACAACTATCCGGTGCCGGTAACCACCGTGACCCTTGCCGACTTCAATGAGGACTACGAAGGCGTGTTTGTGAAGGTGGAGCATGTGAAGGTCGCCGATGAGAACCTGGGCTATGGCGAGTGGCTCCTTTCGGATGGGACCAACACCGGCCGCGTGGACGACATGGGGAGCTACACCTATTCGCCCTCTGAGGGTGATTCCCTGGCCTTCGTGCAGGGCCCCCTGACCTACACCTACGGCAACTACAAGCTGGAGCCCCGGGACGACGGCGACATCTCCGTGATCAACTACGCACCGGATACCGCTGGCCACTCCGAGTCTGCCGAACCGGGCCACGGCGTGATCGTGTCCTTCACCTGGAACGATCCCGACGGCAACATCGTGGACGACTCCCTGTACTACCGGGTGGATGCCGGCGCCTGGCAGGCCGTGGACCACGATAGCATCACCAACGTGACCCGGGGCGGCGGCACCTACTGGTACACCATCCCGCCGCAGCCCTCGGGCAACACGCTGGAGTACTACGGCATTGCCAAGGACGATCAGGGCGGGCGGAATGTGACCGATACCTACTCCACTACGCCGGTGGCCGTGGCCGAGGGCAGCGCCCTGTCGGCTACCCAGGTAACCCTGCGGACCACCCTTGCACGGAACCACCTGGAGGTTGCCTTCAGCCTGCCGCGGGCCAGCGAGGTGTCGGTGGCGCTGTACAACGCCGCCGGGCAGCGGGTGCAAACCCTGTGGCAGGGTACCCTGCCGGCAGGTGTGCACGTGCAGCGGATGCGGGTGAACCTCAAGGCCGGCGTGTACTTCGTGACGGCAAAGGTGGACGGCCGTACCGTGGCCACCCATCGGCTCGTGGTCGTGCGGTAATTCGGAAAGACGGTTTTGGGGACACCGGCGGGGCCGCGTACGCGGCCCCGCCGGATTTTTCGTTCCATATGCGCCCGGTTGTGCTGCTCCCGTTTTCACCCTATAATGGGCTTTGAAGGTTATGGAGCCCTAAAAACCAAAAGCAGGAGGTGACGTATGAAAAGGGCTATGTGGGTGCTGGTTCTCCTTGCGGCCTTTGCTTCGGTGAAGGCCAGTAACCTCATCCCCAACCCCGGCTTTGAAAACTGGACCAACTCGACAACCCCCGCCAACTGGACCTACGAGACCGGGATCACCGTAGAACAGCACAGCGATACCGTGTATCAGGGGTCCTATTCCGCAAAGGTTACCCTGACCACCACAGACCAAACAAACACCGACATGATGTCCGATTTCTTCTCGGTCATCGCCGGGAAGAATTACCAATTCGTGTTCCATGTGTTCGACAACGATTACGGCGGCAAGGTGCGTTTGGCGGTTCACTGGTACGACACAAACCAGAACTGGATCCAATCGGACTGGGGGGACTACTCGCCTACCCAGCAGGTGTGGCAACAGGTCTCGAACACCTTTACTGCCCCGGCAGGGGCCGCCTATGCCAAGTTCGGCTATCGCTTCTACGATACCGCAGCCGGTTGGGACGGTGACGCGGTTTTCTACCTGGACGACATGATCGCCGACACGGTGGGGTCGCCCGTTTTCGTTGCCGAAAACGAGGCTCCGCCTGGTTCCGGGGTGACGCTCCGGTCTACCCTCGTACGGGATCGTCTGGACATTGCCTTCAGCCTGCCGCGGGCCGGTGCGGTGTCGGTGGCGCTGTACAACGCCGCCGGGCAGCGGGTGCAGACCCTGTGGCAGGGTACCCTGTCGGCCGGCGAGCACCTCCGGCATATCCCCGTGCATCTGAACACCGGCATCTACTTTGTTACCATGAGCGTGGACGGCCACACCGTCGCCACCCGTCGTGTCGTGGTCATGCGGTAACCCGAGGGCCAAACGGCTAAAGGAGAACCCGGGGGCCCGCGGAAGCGGGCCCCCAAAGTTTTCCCGCGACGCGGCCTCCCACATCTTTCCCCGGACCTTTCCCTGTCGTATAATAGCCCCACAACTCTGGGGCCGTAGCTCAGTTGGGAGAGCGCCAGAATCGCACTCTGGAGGTCAGGGGTTCGAATCCCCTCGGCTCCACCAAAAGGAACCCCCATGAGCGAATCTCAGGAAAAGTCTTCCCGCCGGGTACTGCTG
>WGAB01000116.1 GCA_015489295.1 Caldifarciminota bacterium | reverse complement strand
TGAGCCGCGCGCCCACGGGCTACGACCTGGTGGTCATGGGCCATTACCACCTGCCCTTCGTGGGCCGCAAGGGCAACACCACGGTGCTGGTGCCCGGCGACTGGCTGCTGCACCGCATCTATGCCGAGATCCTGTCCCGGTCGTTGCGGGTGTGGGACTTTTCCCGGAACCGTCTCCTGGCCGAGTTTCCCTATCCCTGAGGTGCCTGCGGCTGGGCCTCGGGCGTCACCCGGGGCAGCCAGAAGTAGGCGAGGATCCCCGAAAGCGTCCCGAGAACCCCCGGAATGAAGAACACATAGGGCACGGGCAACAGGTCGCCCAGGATGCCGGTAAAGAAGGACGACAGGGCCGTGGTGCCCAGCACCGTGAGGTTCACGAAGGCGAACACCCGGCCCAGAAAGGCCTCGGGCAACAGCCGCTGGAGCAGGGTGGTGCGGGACACCGTGATCCAGGGGATGAAGAAGCCGTGGAACAAAATGGCGGCCAGAGCGAGGCCGTAGTGCCGGATCCCCAGGAAGGGCAGATAGGTGGCGCCGTCCATCAGGATGCCGAACACGAGGTAATGCCAGGCCCGGCGCTCGCCCGAGCGGTAGAGCCACAGGGTGCCCAGGAACCAACCCAGGCCCATGGCCCCTTCAAAGAAGGCGAGGTGGGCAGCCCCCAGGCCGAACACCTGTTTGACCAGCAGGTTGGCGCCCACGATGGCCGGGCCCATGATGAACAGGTTGTCCAGGGCGGTGAGCACGAGAAGCCGGCGCAAAAAGGGATGCTGCCGGGCCAGGTGCAGGCCCTCCCGCACATCCTGCAGGAGGTCGCGCTGCTGGGGCGGCGGCTCGGCCACCCGCACCCGCAGGATGGCCAGTACCGACACCAGAAAGGTGAGGGCATCCACCGTGAGCACCATCAGCAGCCGGGCCACGGTGCTGTGGGGCCCGATGAGAAGCCCGGCCGTGACCGCCCCTGCCACCATGGCGAGTTGCGTGGAGCCCTGGAGCAGGGCGTTGGCGCGGAACAGCCACTCGCCGGCGAGCCGGGGCATGAAGGCGTCGCGCGCCGGCATGAACAGGGCCGAAAAGGAGGTGTGCAGAAAGGCCAGGGCGCCGATGGACCACCAGTGCAGGTGACCGGCGAAGTACAGGGGCCAGAAGGCCAGGAGCACGACCATCCGCAGGAGGTCGGAGGTCACCATCACCCAGCGTTTGGGAAACCGGTCCACCACGGCCCCCACGAAGGGCCCGAGAAGCAGGAAGGGCAGGGTTTCCAGGAAACTGACGATGCCGGCTTTGGTGCCCGCGTGCTGGCTCTCCACGAGCAGCACCAGGAAAAGCAGCACGCTGAAGAACATCTGGTCGCCGGCAGCCGACACGAACTGCCCCACCCAGAAGACCCAGAAGTCCCGACGCCGCGCCATGGCCCTTATTATGCCGCGACCGCCCCCGGCCCCGCTGCAAGAAAATCCCCCCGCCTGTATGCTAAAAGCGTGCAAAACGCAAAGGTTCACAGGGTCGTCATCACCGTAGGAAAGGCCGACGACGGCTGGTGGGCCGCCGTGGACCACGATGAGTCCCGAACCTTTGCCTTCACCTCCGTGGCCCGGGACATCCTCCGGCGCCTGGCCCGTGAACGGCACACAGTGCCTCCCGACGACCTGGTGTACCTGGGTACCGAACTATGGACGGTGCTGTTTTCGGGCGAGCGAAGAAAACGCATAGCGTCTTTTCTGGAGGAGGTCGCCCGGGACCCCGATCTGCACCTGGTGTTCCATGTGCAGAGTTCGTTTCCCGAGGTCCACAACTGGCCCTTTGAACTCCTGTATCACCCGGGCTACGGTTTCCTGTTCCAGCGCCTGCGGTTCCACCTGGTGCGCGGGGTGCCCGAGGCGCACCGATACGCTTTGCCGCCCCTGGAGCCGCCTTTGCGTATCCTCGTGGTCATCGCCCAGCCCCCGGCCACCTACGCCAGGGCTCCCCTGGATCCGCTGCGGGAACTGGAGACCCTTTACGACGCCATAGACCCCTGGCTGAAGCAGGGCGACATTGAGGTGGAGGTGTTGCTCTCCTCCCGGCCCGAAGAGATCCGCCGGCGCCTGGACCAGTCCCCCTTTCACATCCTGCACTTTTCCGGCCACGCCCAGCAGGACGGGCAACTGCTGGTGGAGGGGCCGGAGGGCCGGGAGCAATGGCTTGGCCCCCGGGAGTTCCTCCGGTTGCTGCAGTTGTCCCGGTACAACCTGCGGCTGTTCTACCTCAACGCCTGTGAAACCGCCCGTTCCGGTGGCTTCACGCCGTCTCTGGCGTTTCTCCTGCACCGAGAAATTCCCCGGGCCGTGGTGATCGCCCATACCACCCCGATTTCCGACCGGGCCGCCATCCAGCAGGTGGGAAAGGTGTATGCCCAACTGGCCCAAGGAGCGCCGGTGTTCCGGCTTCTCCAGGACCTGCGCACGGCCCCGCACGGCGAGTGGTGGGTGCCGGTGCTGTATGCCGGCGAGTTCCAGGAGCCCCTGGTGCACCTTCCCAAGCCCGGCCCAGCCCCGAAGGAGCGCCACCGCGTGCCTCCCCGGCCCGCCTTTTATGTGTACCGGTATCCCCTGGCCCGGGAGGCCGTGGACCTGCTCCAGAACCCGGAGGTGCGGTTCCTGGTGCTCCATGGCGTGGGCGGCATGGGCAAAACCTACATGGCCCGGTACCTGGCCGCCTTCCTGCGGGGCCGGTTTCCCCTGGTGCTGTATTACAGCCTGCGCGACGACGACATCGCTTCGCCCGAAGACCTGGTGCGCCGGGCGGCCCGGCACCTGGGGCTTCCCGAAACCCAGGACCTGGAAACCCTGGCCCGGGAACTGCCCGAGCACACCCTGTGGATTCTGGACGACCTGGAACAGGACGCCCAGGACGAGATGGGGCATCTTCAGCCGGCCTGGAAAGCCTTTCTGGAAACGCTTGCTGGATTGCGGCAGCACCGGGTCATCCTGGCGAGCCGCCTCCGGCCCTACTGGACGAAGCGGGAGCCCGTGGGCCACCTTTTGCCGGTGGGCGAATACCTGCCCCAGGAGGTGGCCCTGCTGCAGGCCTGGCTCGCCGCAGGCACCCGGGAGCAGCAGGCCCGGGCCCATTACCTGGCGGAGCACTGGGAAGCCCTGGAAGCCCTGCTGGGCCGCTACCCCTTGGGCCTGCACCGGGCTCTGGAAACCCGGCCGGCCCGGCCCGAAGCCGTGCTTCGGGATCCCCTGGTGCAGGACCTCATGGAGTTCTACCGGCCCTATCTGGAGGCCCATCCGCGGGATGCCCTGTGGCTGCTGAGCCTGCCCGGCGCGGTGCCCCGGGAGTATGTGGAAACCTGGGGCCGGGACCCGAAGTTCCTGGACCTGCTGCTGCACCGCCTGCGCCTTCTGGAGCCGATAGGGGACGGAAAACTGCTGCAGGGCGTTCGGGCGGTGTGGTCCTACTTTCGGGAGCGTCCATTACAGGTTCCCCATGCCGCGGTGCAGAACCTGGCCCGGGAACTGGCCCGGGAACTGGAAAAGCTCCGGGACGATACCTCCCCCGAACAGCTGGGATTTTTGCCCTTCCATGCCCTGGCCCTCGTGCACCTGGTGCCGAGGCTGGAGGCAAGGGAGGTACAGAACCTTGGGGGGGCCCTGAACAAAGCCTTTGGCATTCTGGATGATGCTTTTCAGGTACCCGAGATCTTGCGGCAGGTTCTGTTCCCGGGGCTTGCGAAAACCCTATATCGGGCGCTGCAGCGCCTGCCTGAAGAGGAGCGGGCCAGGGGGTTGAACGACCTGGCGGTGTCCCTCTCTGAGGCGGGTAGAAGCCGCGAGGCGCTGGAGGTGATTCGGGAGGCGGTGGAGATCTATCGGAGGTTGGCAAAAGAGAATCCCGGGGCGTATGAGCCTTATCTGGCGATGAGTCTCCACAATCTGGCAGAGTTTCTCTCGGAGGTGGGGAGAAAGGAAGAGGCCGTTGGAGCCCTGGAGAAAGCGATTGAGGTAAGGCTCCGGGCGGCACAGCGCCGGAGCCGCGCGCCCCGGGAGGCCTTACATTTGCTCCTCCAGGCGTTGGGGTCCCTGCAGAACCTGTGCTTCCTGGCCCGGGAGCGGGCCGATGCCCAAAAAATCCTGCACCGGCTTCTGGCCCGGTACCTGGAGGAACTGCTGCCCCTGCTGGAGTATCAACTCCAGGAGAAAGAGACCTTCCGTCCCGTGTTGCTTCTGGTGTTAAGCCAGTTTCCCCGGTGCCTGGTGCAGGAGGTGTCGTACGAAAGGGTGAAGGAGCACATCCGGGCGCCCCGGGCCCGGTCACTCT
>WGAB01000115.1 GCA_015489295.1 Caldifarciminota bacterium | reverse complement strand
TTGAGCAGGAAGGCACCTATCCCCTGCCCGAGGCCCAGCTGGACCGGTTCATGCTCAACCTGTGGATGCACTACCCCTCGGAGGAGGAAGAGCGGGAGATCGTGCTCCGGACCACCACCCGCGAGCTGCCGGAACTGCAGCCCGTGGTGAGCCGCCAGGAGATCCTGGAACTGCAGGACTTTGTGCTCCATGTGCCAGTGCCCGACCATCTGGTGGACCTGGCCGTGCAACTCGTGGCCGCTTCGCGCCCTGAAAACCCCCGGGCACCGGAGAAAATCCGCCGGTTCGTGGCCTACGGCGCCGGCCCCCGGGCCAGCCAGTTCCTGGTGCTGGGCGCCAAAGCCCGGGCCCTGCTCCACGGCCGGCCGGCGCCGCGGGTGGAGGACCTGCGGGCCCTGGCCCCGGACATCCTGCGGCACCGGATCCTGCCCAACTTCGCCGCCGAGGCCGAGGGCATCACCGCCGAAGACCTCATTCAGGAACTCTTGAAGGGGTTGCCGTCATGAAGTTTCAACGCATCCGGGGAACCCGCGACATCCTGCCCGACGAGTACGCCGTGCGGGAGGACCTGCTCCAGCGGGCCCGCAAGATCCTGCGGGCCTACGGCTACCGCTTTATCCAGACGCCCACCTTTGAGCCCACCGAACTCTTCGTGCGGTCCGTGGGCGAAACCACGGACATCGTGGAAAAGGAGATGTACACCTTCCAGGATCGCGGCGGTCGAAGCCTCACCCTGCGCGCCGAGGGCACGGCGCCGGTGATCCGCGCCTTCCTGGAAAACCAGTTGCCGAGCCCCATCAAACTCGCCTACTATGTGCCCATCTTTCGGGCCGAACGCCCCCAGAAGGGCCGGCTCCGCGAACACTACCAGCTCGGCGTAGAGGCCATCGGCGAACGCGCGCCCCTGCTGGACGCCGAGGTCATCCGAATGCTCCTGGAGATCCTTCAGGCCTTCGGCCTGAAGGAGTGGCGCCTGGAAATCAATTCCATCGGCTCCCCCGAAGACCGACGGCGGTACCGCGAAGCCCTGCTCCGGTACCTGGAGCCCCGCCGCCAGGACCTCTGCGCCGATTGCCAGCGCCGCATGGACCGCAACCCCCTGCGGGTGCTGGACTGCAAGGTGGACGGCCCCCGCCTCACCGACGCCCCCCGGTTCCAGGACTACCTGGGCGACGAAAGCCGCCGGTTCTTTGAGGAACTGCTGGCCATCCTGGACCGCTGGAACATCGCCTATACCGTGAACCCCCGGCTCGTTCGCGGGCTGGACTACTACACCGACACCGTGTTTGAGGTCAAGGTGCCGGGCCTGGGGGCCCAGGACACGGTGGCGGGCGGCGGCCGGTACGACCGCCTGGTGGAGGAACTGGGCGGCCCGCCCACACCGGCCGTGGGCTTCGGCATGGGCATGGAGCGCGTGCTCCTGGCCCTGGGCGAACCCCGCAAGGAGGAACCCTTGGACTACTTCGTGGCCTACACCAGCGAGGCCACCCGCGATGCCGCCGTGGACCTGGTCTTTGCCCTACGGCGCCAGGGCTACGCCGTGGACTTCACCCACGAGTTCAAGAAACTCCGCGCCCAGATGAAGCGGGCGAACCGGCTGAAGGCCCGGAAAACCGTGATCGTGGGCGACGATGAACTCGCCCGCGGCGTGGTCCGGGTGCGCGACATGGAAACCGGGTCCGAGGAGGAAGTGCCGCTCCAGAACCTGAAGGGCGCATCGTAACCCCACGCCTTGAAGCCTCCCCAAGCAAAGGGTGTTGGAATATCTACGGAAAATCGACTGAGGCGCGGGGGCGTTTAAAGAAACCTAAAGATCCCGAAGCCACAGCGGAGTTACTTCACCGCTTCCCAATGTCTTCTGAACCACTCCACCGTGATCCGTAACCCCTCCTCGAAGTCGATCAGGGGTTGATACCCCAGGACGTCTCGAGCCCGCTGGATATCCCCCAGGCTGTGACGAACGTCGCCGGGGCGGGGGTCTAAGAATTGCCGGGGATGGTCTTGGACACCCAGAATCCCCTCCAGGTGACTCACGAGTTCGAGGAGGGTGTGGGCT
>WGAB01000114.1 GCA_015489295.1 Caldifarciminota bacterium | reverse complement strand
GGGGTGGCTACGGCACGGCCTTCGGCATCGCCTTCCTCATCTTCACGGTGTACTACATCTTCCTCATCGGCGGCGAGGAACTCGCCGACCGTGCCCTGGTGCCCGCCGCGTCGGTCTGGTTCCCCAACCTCCTGCTGGGGGGCATCGGCCTCTATCTCCTGTGGCAGGAACGGTAACTCAGGGGAGCAGGATCGCTGGCCCCTTCAGGGTGTCGCCCACCTGAACCCCGTGGCGCTGGAACCATCCCCGATTGACCTCCAGGGCGTACCGCACCGGCTGGGGCGCCTGGTGCAAACTGTCGCTCAGGGGTTCCATCTGCTGGATCTCCACGATCACCCCCTGCTCGTCGGCAAAGGCGAGGTCCAGGGGTATCGTGGTGTTCCGCATCCAGAACACCAGCCTTCGGGGCTCCGGGTAAACAAAGAGCATACCCCGGTTTTCCGGCAGGGTATCGCGGAACATCAGGCCCTGAACCTGGGCTTCGGGGGTGGCGGCGATTTCCACCCACAGGGTATCGCCCGGGTGCACCCAGAGGGGTAGCACCGGCAGCGTTTGGCCCACGATCGTCCACCAGAGCAGCCAAGCCATCGGGTCCTCCCTAAAGGATCAGCATGGCATCGCCGTAACTGAAGAACCGGTACCCCCGCTGTTTGGCCTCCTCATAGGCCTCCAGCAGGCGTTCCCGGCCCATAAAGGCCGATACCAGGAGCAGCGGCGTGGACCGGGGCACATGGAAATTGGTGATCAGGGCGTCAATCACACGGAACTCAAAGGGTGGGTAGATGAACAGGCGGGTCCAGCCCCGGCGCGGCCCCTGGTCCAGCCGCCAGGTTTCCAGGGCCCGGGTGACCGTGGTGCCGCAACCGAACACCCGGCGTCCCTCCTGCTTCGCCCGGATCAGGGCCTCGGCCACATCGTCGGGGATCTCGTAAAACTCGGCATCCATCCGGTGCTGCCGGATATCGTCGGTGCGGATCGGCCGGAAGGTGCCCAGCCCCACGTGGAGCACCAGGTACCGGATGTCCACCCCCTTATCCTGAAGGGCCTGCAACACGCGGGGGGTGAAATGGAGGCCGGCCGTGGGCGCGGCCACGGACCCCGGTTTCCGGGCAAACACGGTTTGGTAGTGTTCCCGGTCTTCGGGCCCGGCAGGCCGCTTGATATAGGGTGGCAGCGGTGGCAGGCCGTGGCGATTCAGGAAGGCCAGAAAGTCCAGGCCCCGGGGCAACCGAACCCGGCGGGGGCCCTCCGACGTACGTTCCAGCACCTCCAGGGTCACCGGCCCAATACGAAGCCGTTCGCCGTCGCGGAGCCTGCCCCGGGTGCGCACCAGGGCCAGCACGGTGCCATCCTCCTGGGGCACCCCCAGAAACAGCAGCTCCACCCGGCCTCCGGTTTCCCGTTGGCCGTACACCCGGGCGGGCAGCACCCGGGTTTCGTTCAGCACCAGCACATCGCCCTCCTGGAAGTACTCGGGGATTTCGTAGAACCGGCGATGTTCAAACCTACCCGTCGACCGGTGTACCACGAAAAGCCGGGCATGGTCGCGGGGTTCCACGGGTTTCTGGGCGATGAAGTCCCGGGGAAGGTCGAAGTCGTAATCCTGGAGGCGATAGGACATGAAGCGCGGGGCTCGGTTAAAGAGAAATGGCCCCAGGGGGATTCGAACCCCCGCCGCCGCCTTGAAAGAGCGGTGTCCTAGCCATTAGACGATGGGGCCGTGCGAGCGGTTTATAATATCCAGGCAAACCCTTCTGGAGTCAACCGTTTGAAGCGGTTTCCCCAGGTTTTTCCGGCTGGGAAACCTCCCCGATGGGAAAGGAGTGGTACCTGTGAGCAAGAGAATCGTGGATGTGGCCATTGTGGGCGGCGGCCCGGCCGGGCTCACTGCCGCCATGTATGCCGGCCGGGCCGGGCTGGACACCGTGGTGTTTGAACGCGGCGAGGTGGGCGGCCAAGTGGCCCTCACCGATTGGGTGGAAAACTACCCGGGCTTTCCCGAGGGCATCGAGGGCCCGGCCCTCATGGAACGCATGAAGGAACAGGCCCTCAAGTTCGGCGCCGAGATCATCCTGGACGAAATCGAAGGCCTCCGCCGGGCCGAAGACGGCAAAACCCTGGTGCTGACCGGCGTGGACGATGAGTACCGGGCCCGCACCGTGATCGTGGCCACCGGCTCTGATCCCCGACGCCTCGGCGTGCCCGGCGAAGACACCTATTACGGCCGGGGCGTGTCGTACTGTGCCGTCTGCGACGGCCATTTCTTCAAGGGCAAACGGGTGGCCGTGGTAGGCGGCGGCAACTCCGCCAAAACCGAGGCCCTGTACCTCGCCAACCTGGCCGAAACCGTGTACCTGATTCACCGGCGCGACCGGTTCCGCGGCGAACGCATCCTGGACGAACGGGTCCATGCCCGCGAGAACATCGACCTCGTGCTCAACACCGTGGTGGACGAAATCCTGGGCGACCAGATGGTCACCGGCGTGCGGGTCCGCCACGTCAAAACCAACGAAACCCGGGTAATCCCCCTGGAAGGCGTGTTCATCTACATTGGCCTCATTCCCAATTCCGAGTTCCTGCGGGGCTTCGTGGACCTGGACGAGCAGGGCCATGTGATCACCAACGAACACATGGAAACCAACCAGCCGGGCGTTTACGCGGCCGGCGACATCCGTTCCGGCTCCCTGCGGCAGATCACGACTTCGGTGGGCGACGGCGCCATTGCCGCTACCCGGGCAGGAGAGTACATTGCCGAAGTCTTCGGATAAGAAACGCAAAAAGAAACGGCCCCAGGACCTTTACGGGCCCATCCTGCAGTATCTCCGACGCAAGGGCAGCAAGGGCGGCACCGTCCGCGGCCTCCGCAGGGCCCTCCGCCTGAAAAAGGCCCAGGACCACCTGATCCGCCAGGCCCTCCAGGACCTGCTGGCCGAGGAACGGGTGTTTGAAGAACGGGGCCGCTACTTCGTGCCCCGACGCCGGGTGCAGGGCCGCATCCAGCGGTTCAAGGAGGGCTTCGGGTTCCTCCTCTGCGACGACGGCCCGGACATCTTTATCCCTCCCCACCACATGAAAAACGCCATGGACGGCGACATCGTGCTGGTGGAGGTCCTGCGCGAAAAGAAACGGCCCGAGGGCCGGGTGGTCAAGGTTCTGAAACACCGGGTCCGCCACTTCATCGGCACCTACCGCCGGGGCTATCGGGGCGGCTATGTGGAACCTGATGTGCTCACCTTGCCCCGGATGCTCCCCGTGGCCAGGGGCCGGGCCGAGGCCGATCATAAGGTGGTGTTCAAGGTCGCCGGCCCCCCGAACCAGTACCGCGCCATCATCGTGGAAGATCTGGGCCACGAAAACGACCCCGCCGTGGACATCAAGGTGGTGCTCCGGAAATACGACCTGCCCGAAACCTTCCCCAGGTCCGTCCAAAAGGATCTCCGCCGCCCGGTGCACGATGAAGTGGCCGACCTCCGCCGGGATCTCCGCGACCGCCTGATTTTTACCATCGACCCCCGAACCGCCAAGGACTTTGACGACGCCATTTCCGTGGAATCCCTCCCCGGGGGCGGTTACCTCCTGGGCGTGCACATCGCCGATGTTTCGGCCTTCGTTCCCGAGGGCTCGGCCCTGGACCGGGAGGCCCTGAAACGCGGCACCTCGGTGTATCTCCTGGATACCGTGGTGCCCATGCTGCCCCACGAACTCTCCGGCGACCTCTGCTCGCTCCGGCCCGGCGAAGACCGCTGGACCCTGTCGCTGGAGATCCGCCTGGATGCCCTGGGGACCCCCAGAGGGCTCAAGATCTATCCCGCCGTCATCCACTCCAGGGCCCGCCTCACCTACCAGGACGCCCAGCGGGTCCTGGAGGGCAAAGACCCCCGCGATCCGGAAACCGATCTCCGGGTGAACCTGGACACCCTCCGGCACCACCTGAAGATCGCCCACGAACTCTACCAGCTGCTGCGGCACCGCCGACAGAAACGCGGCGGCCTGGACTTTGACCTGCCGGAACCCGAGATCGCCCTGCTCCCCTCCGGCGAGGTGCTGGACATTACCGAGGCCCTCCGGCTGGATACCCACCGCCTGATCGAGGAATTCATGGTGCTGGCCAACAACCAGGTGGCCACCCTGCTTCATCGCAAAAAGATTCCCACCATCTACCGCATCCACGAGCCTCCGAAACGGGAAAAGTTTGAGGAGTTCCTCCGGATCGCCGAGAGCCTGCTGGGCGAACCGCTACCCAAAGCCCGCAGGATCACCCCTAAGTACGTGCAGCGGATCCTGGAGATCTTTGAGGGCAAACCCGAGGAGAAACTCATCAACTACCTGCTGCTCCGCTCCCTGGCCAAGGCCCGGTACGCCGTGGAAAACGTAGGCCACTTCGGCCTGGCGCTGAAGCATTACCTGCACTTTACCTCCCCGATCCGCCGGTACCCCGACCTCATGGTCCACCGGATTGTGAAACATCTGCTTCTCGGGGAACCCCGCAGGGACCCCGAGTGGATCGAGTACCTGGAAAAGGTGGCCCAGCAGGCCTCCGAACGCGAGGAGGTGGCCCAGCAGGCCGAGTTTGAACTCCTGGACATCAAAAAGATGGAGTTCATGAAGGGCCGCGTGGGCGAGGTGTTCGATGGGGTGGTGACCCACGTGACTCCCTACGGCTTTTTCGTGGAAATCACCGAATACCTTACCGAGGGCTTTGTCTCCGTGGAGCGCCTGCCCGGCAAGGTGCACTTCGTGCGCGAAACCCGAACCCTCTGGCAGGGCGACCAGCTGCTGGTGCGGCTGGGGAGCCGGGTGCGGGTGCAGGTGGAAAAGGTGGACAAGTTCCGGAAGGCCATGGACCTGAACCTGATCGAGGTGCTGAAGGTTTAGCACCCGCACTGGCTTCTGGCGCCGCCAATCTGGCTCGTTTCCCCTGGTTCCCAAAGGATCTACAGGTGACCGGCCCCCTTATCCGCCGGGGCTCCGGAAACCACAGGTTCCAGGGCCTCCAGGCGGCACGGCTCGGTGGTCAGCCGCACCCGGATGCCCACAGGCAGGGTACCCTTCCGGGGGATGTGCCCGAAGGGCAGCCCGTAGCACACGGGCACACCCAGGGGCACCAGCCGGTCGCGCAGGGTGGCCATCAGATCCTCAGGGTCGCCACACTCGTGGAACACGCCCAGAGCGATTCCCTTGACCCCTTCCAGCACGCCGGCCTGCAGCAGCTGGGTGAGCATCCGATCGACGCGGTACGGCGCCTCGTTCACGTCTTCCAGGAACAAAATGGCGCCCCGGAAATCGGGCAGGAACGGTGTGCCCACGAGCGACACGAGAACGGCCAAGGTGCCGCCCAACAGCCGCCCCTCGGCCTCCCCGGGCACGAGCACAAGGCCGGGGTGCACCTCGGGCCAGGGTTCCAGGTGCCAGGCGTCACCCTGCAGGGTCGCAAGAAAGTGCTGCCAGGTTTTTTCGTCAGCCCGGGCCAGCTCCGTGGCCACGGGCGCGTAGAAGGTCACAAGCCCGGTGGCCTTCCACAGGCCCAGGAACAGGGCCGTCAGGTCGCTGAACCCGGCCAGGATCTTGGGGTGCCGGCGGATCACGGTGGCCTCCAGCAGGGGCAGAAGCCGGGCGGTGCCGTAGCCGCCCCGAAGGGCAAGGATCGCGTGAATTTCGGGGTCCTGGAAGGCCTCAAGAAGCCTTTGGGCACGCACCTCATCGGGCGCGGCCAGGTAGGAAAGCCGCGGTTCCACGGGGTCGGCCATGAGGAGAACCTCAAACCCTCGGGAACGCAGGGCTTCCTCAACGCGGGGCAACACGCCGGGGTCTTGGGGGAGACTGGCTGGCGCAAGCACAGCGATCCGGCTGCCGGGCCGCAGCGCCCGGGGCTTCAGAGGTTCCGGCATGGGCCTATTGTACAACGGTCCGGTGGCCACAGGAAAACGATACGCCAGCACCGATCCGCCGCGACCCGAGGAAGGTGGCTCGGCCGCTCAGGCCCGGCCCACCAGCTTCAAAAACTCCTCCTCGGTAAGGATCTTGATGCCCAGCTGCAGGGCCTTCTGGTACTTGGACCCCGGGTTTTCGCCCACCACCACAAAGTCGGTTTTCCGGGACACCGAACTGGCCGCATGGCCGCCCAGCTCCTCCACGAGGCGCTGGGCCTCCTCGCGGGTCATGCTCTTGAGGGCGCCGGTGAACACCACGGTTTTGCCGGCCAGGGGCGATTCCTTGACCTCCTTGCGCTTCTCGGGCAGCGGGGTGACGCCTGCCTTCAGGAACTTCTGGATCACCTCGCGGTTCCGGGGCTCCCGGAAGAAGGTCACGATGGACCGGGCGGTTTCCGGGCCAATGCCCGGAATCTGCAGGAGATCGGTTTCCGAGGCCTTCATCAGGTCGTCCAGGGTTTCAAAGTGCTGGGCCAGGATCTTGGCTGTGTGGCCTCCCACGCCAGGGATACCCAGGGCGAACAGGAACCGCGAAAGCGGAATCCGCTTGGCCTTTTCAATCTGGTTCAAGAGGTTCTGGGCCGACTTCTCGGCGAAGCCGGGCAGCCGCAGCAGGTCTTCCTTTTTCAGGTAAAACAGGTCGGCCGGATCCTTGACCAGGCCCCGGTCCACCAGCAGCTGCGCAATCTTTTCGCCCAGCCCCTCAATGTCCAGGGCGTGCCGCGAGGCCATGTGCTTGAGCATGCCCTTGAGCTTGGCCGGGCAGGCGATGTTCACGCACTTGTAGTACGCGCCCTCCCGCACCGTGGGAGCCCCGCACACCGGGCAGTAGGTGGGCGGCTCGATGGGCTTCTCATTGCCCGTGCGGCGTTCCTTGATGGGCTTCACGATCTCCGGGATGACATCGCCGGCCCGGTATACCAGCACATAGTCGCCGATGCGGATGTCCTTGCGGCGCACCTCGTCGAAGTTATGGAGCGTCGCCCGGGACACGATGACCCCGCCCACCTCCACGGGCTCCAACACGGCCACCGGCGTGATGATGCCGGTGCGGCCCACCTGGTACACTACATCGATCAGCCGGGTGGTCTTCTCCCGGGGCTTGAACTTGCCCGCAAAGGCGTAGCGGGGGCTTCGCGCCGTGGTGCCCAAGCGTTCCCACAGGCTAAGGTCGTTCACCTTCACCACGATGCCGTCCAGTTCGTACTCAAAGTCGTCGCGGCGTTCCTCCATTTCCCGGTAGTACTCCAGCACCTCCTCAATGCCGTGGCACAGGCGCCGGGGCTGCGAGGTTTTAAAGCCCCAGGCGCTCAGGGCCTCCAGCACTTCCTCCTGGGTGCGGAACTCTATGCCCCGCACCAGGCCCAGGCCCCAGGCCACGAAGTCCAGTTTGCGCTGGGCCGTGATGTTGGGGTCCAGTTGCCGCAGGGAACCAGCGGCGGCATTGCGGGGGTTGGCAAACAGCGGCTCGCCGCGTTTTTCCCGTTCGCGGTTCAGAGCCTCGAAGTCGGCCTTTTTCATGAGGACCTCGCCGCGAACATCGACCCGCTCTGGAATGGGAAAGCGGTCGTTTTTGAGGAGCCTTAAGGGGATGGTGCGGATCGTGCGGGCGTTGGGGGTCACGTCCTCGCCGGTGATGCCGTCGCCGCGGGTGGCCGCCGCGCGGTACCGGCCGTTTTCGTAAAGGATTTCCAGCGAGGTGCCGTCGTACTTGGGTTCGGCCACATACTCGATCCGGGCGTCCGGTGGCAGGCCCAGGGCGCGCTTGATGCGGGCGTCAAACTCTCGGATTTCCTGTTCGTTTCGGGCGTCCTCCAGGGAGAGCATGGGCAACGCGTGCCGAAGGGTCCCAAACTCCTCGCGCGGCGGTGCGCCCACCCGCTGGGTAGGCGAATCGGGCGTGATGAACTCGGGGAACTGCTCCTCCAGCTGTTTGAGTTCGCGCATCAGTTCGTCGTACTCGGCGTCCGAGATGACGGGATCGTTCAGCACATAGTACCGGTAATTGTGGTAGTTGATGAGCTCCCGAAGTTCCTCGATCCGTTTCTTTGCCTCTTCCCTGGTCATGGTTCAACCCCCTGTTTGCCCATAACTTACACCGCTTTCCAGAGCAGTGTCAACGGCGCAGCAGCCGGGGCCTTTTAAAGAATCCGAGAAGGGGAGTCCGTGGAAACTTCCGTCCTCAATAGGACCTAGGCCGTGGCCCTGGAAGACAGCACAGCCGCTTTTGCCCGAGTAAATCCAGGGAGTTGCTGATGCAATCCGTGGTTGACCTGGTTGTATGCTTGACAAACCCCCAGGGATTCCTTTAAGGTTGCCTGTGGAAATTGCCGCATTGAAAAGGCAAGAATTGTCCACAGCCCAAAAACCGCCAAGGGGGGTGAGAAGATGGAACGCTGTGGACCCCTGGGCCGGAGGTTTAGGGGTTTTCCGCTTCCGGCCTTTTTCCTGT
>WGAB01000113.1 GCA_015489295.1 Caldifarciminota bacterium | reverse complement strand
TTCACCCGTTCAAACAGGGCGTCCAGCGCCTCCTTCAGAGGCAGGAGCACCACCTCGGTTTCCCCGCACTCACAGCGGTACACCCCGCGCTGCACCTCCCGAACCCCGGTTTTGCACACCGGGCAAACGGCAGCATAGACATGGTGGGGTGCGGCCTGCCGCTCCCGATAGCCGACCTTCCGGTAAACCTCCTCCAGCCTTTTGATGGAGTCGGCGAAGGCCGTAAAGAACTCTTCGGGAAAGGTGATGCCGTGCTCCGTTGGAACCATCTCTCCGGTGTTGGGATCCTGCTGATACAGGCGGATATCCACAAGCCAGCGGTCGTCCTTCCGCTTGCGATAAATGCGTAGTTCTCCCTTTCCAAACCTTCCCGAGTACAAAAGTTCCGGCATGGCAAACCCTCCTTTTAGGTCAATTTTATAGGGGACCCCTCCGGGGGGTCCAAAGGCTTGCGGCAGCAGGGGAAGGCGTGTACAATAGTACGCTGCGTGGGCGGTTAGTTCAGCTGGTGAGAACGCTGGTTTCACATACCAGAGGTCGGAGGTTCGAGTCCTCCACCGCCCACCATTTTTTATGCCCTTCCTGCGGTTCCGCTTCGTTGCCGTTTCCTCCACCACCGACACCGCCTTAGATCTCCTGGAGCAACAGGTGCCCCTGCCCTTTGTGGTGCGGGCCGAGGTGCAGGAGGCCGGGCAGGGCCGGTACGGCCACACCTGGTACTCGCCGCCCGGCGGCCTGTGGTTCACCCTGGCCCTGGAACCTCGCCCGCCCCGGCACTTCGCGCGGTTCACCGTGCTGGCCTCCGAGGCCGTGGCCCGGGCCCTGGAAGACCTGGGGATCCCCGGGGTCCGCATCAAGGTGCCCAACGACCTGCAGTTCCAGGGCAAAAAGGTGGGTGGCCTGCTCGGCGACCTCAGCCAGAAAGCGGCCCTCCTGGGTGTGGGCATCAACACCCGGGTGCCCGCCTTTCCGGCATCCCTGCAGCATCGGGCGGGCTCCCTGGAACACCTCACCGGCCGACGGATTTCCAACGATCGGCTCCTGGACCGAATCCTCGGGTACCTGAACCGGCTGGACCAGGACCTGCAGCAGGACCGCTGGCACCCCTGGTTTCAGGCCTGGCTGCAGCGGCTGGCGCACCTGGGCCGGCCCGTTCGGTTCCAGGACCTCACCACCCGTCAACCGGTTCAGGGGATCTTTGAGGGGGTCACGGAGAACTTTGAGCTTCGCGTAGCCGGCCGCACCTATGACCTGGCCCGCATCAGGGATTTTCGTGGGGTACCGGAGGCGTAAAGGACCGGGCCAGGGCCGCCACGATCCGCGCGGGCCGACGCCCCAGGCCCACCAGGCGGATCCGCCGGGCCCCGTCCAGAAAGTCTAAGAACACCTCCAGCCGCTCCTCGGGCAACAGCGGGCCCAGCCGTTCGGCCCATTCCACCACCACCAGGTGCCGTTCAAACACCTCGGGGATGCCCATCTGCACCAGTTCGTCCACCTCCTGCCGTTCCTCAAGGCGATACAGGTCCAGGTGGTACAGTACGCCGCGGCTTCCCCGGTACCGCAGCATGATCAAAAAGCTGGGGCTCCGCACCCGTTTGATGCCCAGGCCCCGGGCGATGCCGCGCACGAAGGTGGTTTTGCCCGCGCCCAGCGGCCCGTACAGGGCCACCACCAGGGGCGGCTCCAGGTACCGGGCCAGACTTTGCCCCAGGGTCTGGGTATCCATCTCGGAACGGCTCACAACGCTGAATTCTTGACGCTCCATAGGCAGGCCCTTAATTTTATGCCCATGCCCCTCTCTCTCCTGGTATTCCTGCAATTTCTCGCCTCTCCCGTGCACTTTTCGGCCCAACGGGTGGCTTACCTCGCATCCCGGCACCTGGTGGCCCTGGCCGGCGAGGCCCGGGTGGCCACCGGTACCACGGTGCTCCTGGCCGATTCCATCCTCTACTGGCCCGAAATCTCCCTGCTCCGGGCCTTCGGCTCCTTTGTGCTGGTGGTGCAAAAGGACACCCTCACCGGCGACAGCCTGTACTACAACGTGCGAACCGGCCGGGGCATGGCCTTCGGCAGCCGGGGGCGCGTGGAAAAGGGGTTTCTGTACGGGCGGGTGGTCTACCGGCTTTCCGAAGACGAATACCTGATGGCCCAGGGGCGATACACCACCTGCGACGCCGACCCGCCCCACTACTACTTCGCCTCGCCCCGGATGCGGGCCACCCGCAACGACATGGCCGTGGCGTCGCCGGTGATCCTGCGGATCATGGGGATCCCGGTGCTGGAACTCCCCTTCTGGTACTTTCCCGTGGGCGGCGGCCGCCGCTCCGGCCTGCTCACGCCCCACTACGGCCGGTCGGGCACCGACGGCTTTTACCTGCGGGACCTGGCCTACTACTGGGCCATCAACAACTACATGGACCTCACGGTGTCGCTGAACCTGATTGAAAAGCGGGGCGTGCAGGTGGCCTTTGTGCTGCCCTATGTGGTGTACAAACGGTTTAGGGGCAAACTGGAGGGCTCCTGGGCCAACGACCTCGTGGCAGGCCACCGCCGCTGGTCGCTTAGCGGCAACCACAACCAGCAACTCAGCAGCGGCGCCCGGATCACCGGCCAGCTGCAGTATGTGTCCGATGTCAACTACCTGCAGGACTACTCCGAAGACAAGGAACAGTGGCTCCAGGGTGAACTCCACTCCTTTCTTTCCTACAGCCACACCTGGCGCCAGCGCATCAGTTACAGCCTTTCGGCCGACGAGCGGCGCGACCTGGCCCGGGGCACCCACATCCTCACCCTGCCGCGGTTCTCGGCCAACCTGTTCAGTTTCCGCTACGGCAATCTGGACGCCTCGGGCAACCTCGC
>WGAB01000112.1 GCA_015489295.1 Caldifarciminota bacterium | reverse complement strand
GGTGAGCATAGAGGAGTACTGCACCTGGCCCACGGCCAGCCGGGCCGGATCATTGGAGGTGATATAGGAGGTGAATTCCAGGGCTCGGGGCCCGCGGATCAGGATCTCGCCCATGTGGGAAACATCAAAGAGCCCGGCGTGCTGCCGTACCCAGCGATGTTCCTCCACGATGGAGGTGTACTGGATGGGCATTTCAAAGCCGGCGAAGGGCACCATCTTGGCCCCCAGTTCCCGATGCAGATCGTAAAGCGGTGTGCGTTTGAGCATGAAAAGCCTCCCGTTTTCGATAGTTTAGACCCCGCGCCGGGGTCAGGCAATCAGGAGCCCTGGAGCAGGGATTGCCAGAGGCAAAAGGTGAGGGCCCGGGAGGCGCCGTAGGGAAAGGGCAGGGGAGTGCCGCGGATTTGCCGGAGGGCTTGGACCAGCGAGTCGCGCCGCACCGGAGGCTCACAGGGCCAGGCTTCGTCCAGAGGGAAGTGTTCCAGCCATTCGCCAAACCGATACTCGCCGATGGCTTTGGTGCGTTTGAACCGCCAGTAGGCCAGGGCCGACCGGAGGAAGCCCCACAGGCTCGTGGCGTAATCGGGCCGGATGCCCCGGTCGGTTTCCAGATGGGCCAGGGCCGGCAGCGTGTGCCGGAGCACCTGGGTGTAGAACCGGAGCCGCTTCAGGGGAGCCAGCGGGCTTTTCTTGAAGAGATGGGCCCGGAGGGGGGAAAGGGCAGCCGATGAGAACACGAGTTCCACGAAGTCCAGGTCCAAGAAGGGGTAGCGTTTCACCGTGTACAGTTGCTCCACCCGCATCTCGTTTTCAAAGTAGCGGGGGAAGAGTTCGGTGAGGTTGAAGCCGTGGAAAAACGCGGGCCGCTGTTCCGGGGGACGGGCAAGCAGGGGCGCGAGGTCCTGCCGGAGGCCCTGGAGCGCGGAGGCACCGAAGAAGTCGAGGTGAAGCCACTGCGCCTGGGGCAGGTGGGCCAGGTGCTCCAGAGCCAGGTCATCGGAGGATTCCAGGAGACGTGCCAGGAGCGGCGAGTAGATGGTGCCCAGCACGCCGGTCTGGCGGAACAGTTCCGAGCCTCCGGTGCCGCTGAGGAGTACCGCGGGCCTGGGGTCCAGGCTGTGGAGGCCCCAGAGGTACTGGGCCTTGGTCACAGATTCCAGGCCGTCGGTGGCCTGGACCGTGAGCCGGGCCCAGCGGGCAAAGTTGCGGCGAAACTCAGGATTGGGGTCCAGCAGGGCAAAATGGGCGCCAGCCCGGCGGGCCACCCTTTGGGCGGCTGTCGCGTTGCGGGAGGCCGGATCGCCAAAGGTCACAGCCTGCACCTGGTACCGGGGGTCGGATTGCAGGGCGGCCAGCACCACCCGGCTGTCGAAGCCCCCGGTGAACAGGAGCCCGGGGGTGCGGGTGTCCTGGGCCAGGGCCCGGGTGGTTTCGATAAAGGCTTCCACCACCTGTTTTCGGCCGATTTGGGGTCGAATCTCGGTTTCTACCAGGCGTTGCCGGTGGTCCTCGTAGGGCCGGATCTGGGGTGGGGCGCCCGGTTTCAGGTACAGGTAGTGGCCGGCGGGGAGCCGCGCCAGGTTCTGGTGATGGGTGCGATGGTGCAGGGGGTAATTGAGGAAAAAGTATTCGAGCAGGCCGGGCAGATCGGGCTCACCCGGGGCCAGCGGCGCCATCAAGGTACCGAAAAACAGGGTTTGCCGGTCCGCATCCCACCGGTAAAACAGCGGGCGGAGCGCCATCCAGTCGGTAGCCAGGAGCAGGGTGCGGTCGGCGACATCGTACAGGGCCAGTGCGAACCACCCCTTGGTTTCCCGGAGCCCGGCTTCCGGGGCCTGGAGCAGGGCTCGGAGGTTCTCCTCGCGCACGGAAACCGGCCGGAACGACCAACCACGTTCCAGCCAGGTGCCGTCCCAAACGGCCCAGAGGGTGCCGGTATCCACCGCTGGAGGGTCCAGCGGCGAGGCATTGCGGGCCCGAAGGAGCCAGGCCCCCGGAGCTTCCAGGGTTTGTACCTGCAGATGGGCAAAGGGCTCCGTTTGGGGGAGCCGGAGCCGGGGCAGGGGAGTGGCCTCGTTGTCCCCTACCCGAACCACACCCAGAAACAGGCCCATGCGGGAAATTATAGCGGCAGGCGTTGTTTTGTTGACTGCTCTGCGGCTTTCTCCTATAATGCCCGCTATGATGCGGAAAGTCGTGATTTTCGGTTTGCTTTTCGGCGCTTCGGTCTCCCGGCTCTGGGCCGGCTGGGGGTACGAGTACATGAACATCAACGCCGATCCCTCGGTGGCGTTCCTTCCCCTGGATGCCAATCCTGCGCAAAGCCTGTGGCAGCCCGGCGTGACGGTGCCCAGGGGCCGATGGTCGGCCGCTTCGTCGGCCTGGCTCGGCGGCACCTACCTGGGTTCCTTCCACTGGAGCCCCACGCCCGGCATCCAGGTGCACCTTGTGGGGCTGTGGTCGGGCACCCTGGACGAAACCGATGCCTCAGGCCAGGTGGTGGGCACCTTTTCCACCCAGCACCTGTACCTGGGCGAAACCTTCCAGCGGCCCCTGAGCGCGGCGCTCACCCTGGGCTTCGGGGCGGGGCTCTATGCCCAGAGCATCGGCGGCAAGAGTTCCTTGGCCCTCGGCGGCCAGGTGGGCCTCCGGTGGCAGGCACCGAACCGGCCCCTGCAGGTGGCCGTGGCCCTTGCCAACCTGGGGGTGGAAATCAAGCCGATGGAACAGCAG
>WGAB01000111.1 GCA_015489295.1 Caldifarciminota bacterium | reverse complement strand
GCCTGTGATACCCTGAAGTCGCCGGGATTGCCGCGGGGTGCTCGTTCCGGCGCTCTCCGGGCCGGGGTGCCCGGCCCCCGGGCGCCCTCTTCTGCCGCCTCAGCGCCGGAGGCCCTGTGGTTCCGCGGCTTCAAGACCTTTACCGTGACTGGCGGGCCGGGCACCCCGGCCCGGTTCCAGCAGGCCGCCCAGGTGCAGTTCCAGGGCCGGGTGGGCCGGTTCCGGGTGAGCGGCGTGCTCAACGACCAGAATCTGTCGGCCACCGGCACCGAGGAACTCTCGGCCCTGGATCGGCTCCTGTTGAGTTTCCAGGGGCCCGGCTGGTCGGCCCACCTCGGCGACCTGGACCTTGCGGCGGCCTCCCGGCCCCTGAGGGGCCGGGGAGGATCCGTGCGCTGGGCCCTTCGGCCCGTGCGCCTGGAGGCGGCCTATGTGCTCCGCCGCGGAGACCCCAGGAGCGTGGAAATCCCCCTGCGGGACGGCGATCCCGGACCCTACTTCCTGGACCCCGACCGGAAACCCGTGCAGGTGCTGCCCGGCTCCGAACGCGTGTACCTCAACGGCACCCGGCTCCGCCCGGGCGATGATTACCTTCTGGACGATCGCACCGGCACCCTGGTGTTCACGCCCCGGATCCGGGTGCAGCACACCGACCATCTGCGGGTGGAGTTCGAGCAGCTGCAGGCCTTTCCCGGCCGCACCCTGGGCCTGCTGGCCCTCACGAGCCTCCGGGATTCCGCCTGGCAGGTGCAGGTGCTGCAGGACGGCTACGATCCGGCGACCCTGCGGTCGTTCCTTTCGCCCCTGGACCTGGAACGCCTGGCCCAGCTGGGGGATACCTCGGGCACGGTGATGCTGGACGGCGGCGTCCAGGTAGGGCCAGGCCGCGGCGAGTATGTGCGGGAGGACTCGGTGTACCGGTATGTGGGGCCGGGCCAGGGCGACTATCGGGTGTTCTTTGAGTTTGTGGGCGAGGGCCAGGGGGCCTATCGGTACGATGCCGTGCTCGGCGGATACCGGTTCGTGGGCCAGGGCCACGGGGCCTATGTGCCCCGGATCCGGCAGCCGGTTCCCTCCCGGCTCCGGTGGCTCCAGATGCAGGCCCGGCCGGTGGCCGGAGGATGGGTGCGGCTAGGGACCGAAGAGGTGCAGCCCAATGTGCTGTTTCCCCGGCGGCACCGCGAGGGCGAGGTGGCCCTGCGCTGGCACCACCGGTTTGCCAGAGGGCCCCTGGCCCCGGAGGTGCAGGTATGGGGGGTGGGCGTCAGCCGCCGGTACCGTCGGCCGGAGGGCACCCGGGTGCCCCCGGACCTGGCCGCCCGGTACCGCCTGCAGGGCACGGAACGCGGCCCGGTATCCGCCGGGGGCCTGCGGCTGGGCGTGGCGCCGGGCGCCGGCTGGCAGGTGATCGGCGAGGTGGAGCGGCTGCGCCTGGGAGACCACCGGGGCGCCTTTCAATCACTCCAAACCCGGCTGGAACGGGCCTGGGCCCGGCTCCAGGTGTTCGGCGAAGAAACCCGGCTGCCCGGGGGCGACCTCTGGCGGCGGTACGGCCTGGTGGGCGAACTGCGGCGCTGGACCGGGCGCCCCACCCTCCAGGCCCTGGTGTTCCGGTCCGATACCCTGACCTACCGCGAACTGGGCCTGCGCTGGAGCCCGGGAAGCCAGTGGCTGGAACTCCACGGCCGGCAGGTTCTGCAGAGCCATCGCCGGGAGGTGTGGGCCCTGTGGCAGGGCCGCTGGCCCTGGATCCACCTGGAGGCCCAGGGGTTCTATCGCCGCGGCGAGCCCGGGGTCCGCTTCCTGGCCCGGGCCGACTGGCAACGGGGCCCCTGGACCGGCCACCACGAGGTCGGCCGGGGCGCCCTTTCGGAAACCGGGGTGCGGTATGTGTATGTGGGGCCCGGCCAGGGCGACTACGGGTACGATCCCGCCACCGGCGAGTACCATCCCGATCCCCACGGCGCCTATCGCCGGGAAACCCTGCCGCTCGGCGCGCTGCAGGGGGCAAGCCGCCAGCGGCACAGCCTGGAACTCTTCTGGCCGATGGCCATCCTGGAACACCGGGGCCGCCTGGACTGGCAGATCGCCCGGTCCGGGGCCCAGGAGGAACGTCGCCTGAACCTGGAATACACGGGCACCCGCGACCCCTGGACCCTTACGCTGCAGCACCGTCGGGAACAGCATCCCACCCTTGCCGATGCCTGGTCGCTGGCCCGGCTGGAACGCCGCCTGGGCCGGCGCTGGCAGGTCCGCATGGCCTACGAAACCCGCGAAAGCCAGGGCACCTTTTCGGTGGTGCGGCGTCAGGCGGTGCCCTCCGTGGCCCTGGCCTACAGCCCTCCGGGCTTTACCCTGGAACTCCGCGGCCTGGACGCCCGGGTGTGGCCGGTGGGCCGGCCCGGGTACCGCAATCCCCGGGGGGAACTGCGGTGGCAACCCGCCCTGGGCCTGCCCGCCCGGCTGCGGCTCACCGGCACCCTCACCCTGGGCTACGGCTTCCTGAACCGGTCGCTGCCCGCCGGCTGGACCCCGGTGATGCTGGGGGTGGAATCCGGCCCCTATCTCACCGGCCATCTCCAGCTTTCCCGCAACCTGGGCCGGGCCACCACCCTGAGCCTTACGGCCTCGGGCGACCGGCGGCGGGGCATGCCCGGCAGGCTCTATCTCTCGGCCACACTGAACCTGGCCTTTTAGGTGCCGTATCCTCTAAGCACCATGGCGTTCTGGCTTTTTCTCTGGGCCTTTTTGCCCCTCTCCACATCGGCGGCACCCGACGGCCTGGATTCCCTGCTGCAGCGCATCGGCTGGCAACGGCAGGACCTGGCCATTGAGATCTCACCGGCCTGGCCCCGAATTCCGGACCCCGCGCGCCTGCCCGGCACCCTGCGGTTCCTGCCCGACCTCCTGGCCCATCCCCTGGAGACCTATCCCTTCGTACGGTCGCTCGCCAACCTGGCCCTTGCGAGCCTGAGCGATACCGCGCCCTCCGGCCTGTACCGCACCCTGTACGCGCTGGGCGTGGACCTCCGGCTGGTGGGGTTCCGGGGTTACGGTGCCAACACCCTGACCGCCTCCGGCGACACCGCCCTGCCCACGCCCACCCTGTCTGAGGCGCTGGCGCGGCTGTGGCACCTGGCCGGCCAGGGGCAAACACCGGGTTCCTTCGGCAGCCCGGCCCCGGCGCCCTGGCAGGCGGCGGCCGATACCCTGGCGCAGCACCTTCCGGAGGCCCTTCGGCCGCTGATCGCCCGGTACCTCTGGGACCTGGCCGAGGCCCTTTCCTGGGTGCTCCTGGCCCGCCGGAACCTGTCGCCGGACCAGATCCAGGGGGTGTATGCCCTGCACCGGCTCTGGGCCACCCAGCCCGACGGCCAGCGGTTTTATCCGGTGCTGGAGGATGCAACACGCCTGCTGGACGCCCATTCCCTGGCCTATGCGGCCCTGAAGGTGGCCGAGGCCACAGGCCACCTGGCCCACCGCCTGGCCCCCCAAAAAGCCCTGCTGCAACAGGTATCCCGCTGCCGGGTGTCCACCCCGTGGGGCGCCATCGTGATCCTGGGACCCGGCGACGATACCCTGGCGCTGCCCTCGGCCCTGTGGATCCTGGATGTGGGCGGCGATGACCGGTACGCCGGGGGCGCTGGCACCCGGCCGGAGGTGCCTGTGGCCGTGCTGCTGGACCTCTCGGGCAACGACCGCTACGAAACTTCGGCCGCCCGGGCGCAGGGCACCGGCATCCTGGGGGTGGGGCTGCTGTGGGACCACGAGGGCCGGGATGTCTATCGGGCCGGCGACGAGGCCCAGGGTTACGGCCTCCTGGGCTACGGCCTGCTCTACGACCGGGCCGGCAACGACGCGTACCAGGCCGGCGAAGGGGCCCAGGGATGCGGCCTCTGGGGCACCGGCCTGCTGGTGGACCTCTCCGGTGACGACCGGTACCGGATCCTGGGCAACGGCCAGGCCGACGGCGAGTACGGCGGCCTGGGCCTGCTCCTGGACCTCTCGGGCGACGATGCCTACTACGCCGAGCCCTGGAGTTCGGTATACGACCGGGGCGATTACCACTCCAAGTACCGGGTGAACGCCAGCAACGCCCAGGGGTTCGGCGGCGGCCGCCGGGGCGACGGCTCCGACGGCCACAGCTGGGCCGGTGGCTTTGGCTTCCTGCTGGATGCCGGGGGCAACGACCGCTACGAATCGGGCAACTGGTCGCTGGGCACCGGCTACTGGTTCGGCATGGGCGTGCTGCTGGACCTCGGGGGCGACGACCTGTACCGGTCCTGCTACTTCACCCAGGGCTCAGGCGCCCATTTCGCCATCGGGGCCTTCTTTGACGAAGCGGGCGACGATCGGCACCCGCTGTTTGAAACCGCCGGCGCCGCCCTGGGCTTCGGCTGGGACTTCACCCAGGCCCTGTTCGTGGATTTCCAGGGCAACGACACCTACGAGGCACAGCGCATTTCCCTGGGTACCGCCGAGATCTGGTCGCGGGCCTTCTTCCTGGATCTTGCGGGCAACGACACCTACAGGGTGCCCGCCGGTGCCCACGCCTTCGGCTCGGCCCCGCCCCGCAAGGCCTACCGGCAGCGGTCCCGAACCCTGCCCTTCCTTTCGGACCTCAAGGCATTCGCTCTGTTCGGTGACTTCGGCGGCCGGGACGCCTACCCCGCGGATGCGGCGGCCCGCAACGACAGCCTCTGGTTCCAGCCGCCCCTTGACAAGCCGGGCCGAACCTTTTACGGTATCGGAGTGGATCGGCAACACCGTCCCCGGTTTCGGGAACTGGACCTCTGGCAAAGCAAACCAACCCACGAAGCATCAGGAGGATAATCATGGGGTGTACCCGTCTGGCTCAGGAGGTTCGGCAGGACTTTCCGGTCCTGCAGCGGAAGGTCAACAACCATCCCCTGGTGTACTTTGACAACGCAGCCACCACCCAGAAGCCCCGGCAGGTGATTGAGGCGCTCCGGCACTACTACGAAACCTACAACGCCAATGTGCACCGGGGCGTGCACACCCTGGCGGCCCAGGCCACCGAGGCGTACGAAGAGGCCCATAAGGCCGTGGCCCGGTTCGTGAACGCCCCCTCCTGGCGGGAAATCGTGTTCACCCGGAACGCCACCGAGTCGCTGAATCTCGTGGCCTATGCCTGGGGCCTCCGCCGGCTCCGGCCGGGCGACCGCGTGTTGACCACCCTCATGGAGCACCACTCCAACCTCGTGCCCTGGCAGCAGATCACCCGGCGCGTGGGCGCCCACCTGGACTTCGCCGACATCACCGAAGACGGCCGGCTGGACCTGGACGATCTCTTCAGCAAACTCACCGAACAAACCCGCGTGGTGACGTTGACGCTCGCCTCCAATGTGCTGGGCACCGTGAATCCGGTCAAGGAGATCGCGCGGAAGGCCCACGAGGTGGGCGCCATCGTGGTGGTGGATGCGGCCCAGGCGGCCCCCCATATGCCCATTGATGTGCAGGACCTGGGCGTGGACTTCCTGGCCGTGTCCGGCCACAAGATGATGGGGCCCACGGGCATCGGCTTCCTCTGGGGACGCGAGGAACTACTGGAGGACATGGACCCCTTCCTGTACGGGGGCGAGATGATCCACGAGGTATGGCCGGATCGGGCCACCTGGAACGAACTGCCCTGGAAATTTGAGGCCGGCACCCCCAACATCGCGGGCGGCATCGGGCTGCAGGCGGCGGTGGCGTACCTGGGCCGCATCGGCATGGACCGGGTGGAGGCCTGCGAACGGGAACTCACCGCCTACGCCCTGGAAAAACTGCTGGCGTTCCCCGGGCTCACCCTGTACGGCCCGAAGGACACCCGGGATCGGCTGGGGGTTTTGTCCTTTACGCTGGAGGGCATCCATCCCCACGACATCGCGTCCATCCTGGACCTGCACGGTGTCGCCGTGCGGTCGGGCTCCCATTGCGCCCAGCCCCTCATGCGGCGCCTGGGCATTGAAGGCACCGCCCGCATCAGCCTGTACCTGTACAACACCCCGGAGGAGGTAGATCGGGCCGTAGAGGCCCTGCAGAAGGTGTGGGACATCTTCAACCGGTGAGCTCCCCATGGGCACCATGCAGCGCCGCTTCCTCGGGTGGCTCAGCCTGCTGGCCGGCGCCACTGCCCTGGGCTGGGTTCTGCACCGGGGGCTGCGGTGGCCTCCTGTGCCCTGGCCCCTTCGGCTCCTCGGGCTCCTGGGCATGGTGGTAGCCGTGCTCCTGCTCCGCCGATCCGGCCGCCTGCTCCGGGTGCTGGGCCAACCGGGCGAGGAATGGGGCATCACCCAGCGCCTGGTGACCACCGACCTCTATGCCTGCCTCCGCCATCCCCACCACCTGGGCATCGGCCTGTTTGTGTCTTCCCTGTTCCTGGCCCTTGGCCTGTGGGAACTGTTCCTGGTGGTGAGCCTCGCCCAGTGGACCGGGATCCTGGTGTTCCTGTATCGCGTGGAGGAGCCGGAATTGCTGGCCAAGTTCGGCGATGACTACCGTCGGTACCGGCAACAGGTCCCCATGCTCCTGGGCTCGCCGGTTTGCGTGCTCCGCACCCTGTTCAAACCCCTGCCGGCCGGTTCTCCTTAGAACTGCACCGCCAAACCCCACACCGTGCCCTGGCCGGGCAGCGTAGACCGCCGGGCAAAGGGTACCACCCGCTGCAGGCTGCTGCTCCGGGGCAACGGCGTGTGCCGCACCATCCGGTAGGTCAGCGTGGTGATCCCCACCTCGGTGGCCATGAACAGCAGGGGATACACCGCGGGATTCGGCCGGAGCAGGACCATCAGGCCACCGGTGAAGGTGTGGGCCAGGACGGGAGCCAGGAAGGTGATCAGGGCCCCGGGCACCGAAAGGTCAAAGCGTCGGCTCAGGTAGCGGCCCAGGGCCAGGCCCGCGAGGTTCCCGGCCAGGGAAAGCCCCGCATAGACCCTGGAAGAGGTGGGTTCATCCAGCGATTGGTGCGAAATGCGGGCAAGGTCGTAGGAAAGCACCAGCGCGGGCAGCAATTCGCTGCCAATAATGGCCACCCGGAACTCAAACAGGGCATCGCCCAGGGTGAGGGTGGTATCGTTGCGGGAGAAAAAGAGGTCGGCATAGCCCTCGGCCAGGGAGAGCGCCAGGGCCAGGCGATAGGGCGTGGGCGAATCCTCGGGGAACCTGGGCTTCAGCAGGGTATGGAGCATGCCGTAGTGGAAGTACCCGTACACCTGCCCGTTCACCCACCGCTGGATGGCGGCCTCCGGGATCCGGTACCTCCGGGCAAGGACCTGGCCCAGCAGGTTGCCGGTCACACTCCCCAGAAAGCAGCCGCGCAACGAAGTGGCCAGGTTGCCCCCATGCACGAACCCCAGGATGCCGCCCCAAAAGCCAGCATAGGCCTGGGAAAAGGTCACCGGAGCCTGCCATGCGTACACCGCGCTGCCTACGGTCCAGAGCAGAGGGGAAACCAACCCCAGGGCCAGGGCCTCGCGGGAGGGTTCCTGGTCTTCCGGCGTGAAGGTCAGGGGCAACGCCCAGGGGTACACCGAAAGGGCCACCAGCGCCTGCCCTCCCACATAGGCCAGCCGGTCCAGGGTCCGGGTGGGGGTTAACGGGAGTCCCAGAAGGAGGCGACGGTACGCTCGGCTGCCCAGCTGGAGCACCACGCGGCGGTCCGGATACTCGGCTTCCAGCCAGTAATGGCGGGGATCCGGCTGAAACACCCGTACCGTATCCGGGGTAGGGGGAAACTGCTGAACCAGGCGCGGATAGGCCTGGGGCTCCACGGGCACCGGCTTAAGCACCACAAAAGCCAAGAGGTACGAAAACAGCCCCATGAACATCTCCTGTTCCGGCGTATTAGGCGTATTATACGCCCGTGTCGTTGCAAGCCCCGCACGCGAGGAGTATCCTTTCGGCATGAAATGTAGGATTTGCGGCAAGAAGGCGGTGATCCACCTCCGGCAGCACAACCTGGCCCTCTGCAAAGAACACTTCCTGGAACGTTTTGAACGCGAAACCCTGCGGGTGATCCGACGGTACCGGATGTTCACGCCCGAGGAACGGGTGGCGGTGGCCGTTTCCGGAGGAAAGGACAGCCTGGGCCTGCTGTACCTGCTGCACAAGCACGGGTTTCAGGTGGAGGGCATCTTCCTGGACCTGGGGATTCGCCAGGGGTTCGATTACTCGTCGCTGTCGCGGCAAAGGGTGGAGGCCTTCCGGGAGAAGTTTGGCGTGCCGGTACACATCGTGAGCATCGTAGAGAAAACCGGCAAAACCGTGCCCGAATGGGCCCGGCAACGCCGCGAACGCCGGGTGTGCCGGGTCTGCGGCATGCTCAAACGCTATTACCTGAACAAAACCGCCTACGAACGGGGCTTTCGGGTGATCGCCACCGGCCACAACCTGGACGATGAAGCCGCCACCCTCCTGGGCAACACCCTGCGCTGGGACTCCAGTTACCTGGCGAAACAGGGGCCGGTGTTGCCGTCGCCCCACCCCAAACTGGCCCGGCGGGTCAAACCCTTTGCCTTTTTTACCGAAAGGGAAACCGCCCTGTATGCCATCCTGCAGGGCATCGACTACGTGGAGGTCAACTGTCCCTTTTCCGAAGGCGCCAAAAGTCGCCTGTACAAACACGCTCTGAACGAAATCGAGGTGGCCTCGCCGGGCACCAAACTCCGGTTTTACCAGGAGTTCCTTCGGTTCCAGAGGGAACACCTGGCCGTGCCCGAGGCTGAGCAGTACGCCTCCCTCAGGGAATGCAGGATTTGTGGGATGCCCACCAACCTGGACGTGTGTGCCGTGTGCCGGCTTCGGGGCCTGGACCGGGTGGAAACCGGCACCCCAAACCCCTAAAGGACCATGTACAGGACGTCGTTGGAAATCCGGGCACCGGCCCGGAAGGTGTTTCCGGCGCTGTATCGCGCCCCGCTGCTGGAAGACTGGCTGGCCCAGGAGGCTCTGTCGGAGCCCTATGCCGGCGGCCGCTTCGCCCTGCTTATCGCCGATGCACCCTTGATTACCGGCGTTTTCACGGACCTGGAGGAACCCGGACGGGTCGTGTGGACCCTTTCGGCGCATCCCTGGGTTTCCCAGGCCCGGCTCCAAATCCACCTGCACGCCGAGAACGCAAGCCAGACCCACATCGAGGCGACCCTGGAAGCAGCCGAAGGGGAGGGCGTAAACTCGCTGGCCGAGCTCCTGGGCTTCGGCTTCCGAAACCTCAAGTCCATTTATGAAACCGGCGAAGACCTGCGGGAGAGTCGGCGCGGGGTGCTCGGCATCGTGGTCGAGGAACCCGCCGAGGCCCCGGTGCCCGGCGTGGCCGTCCGGGGCGTCCTCCCGGAGTCGCCAGCGGCCCGGGCCGGCGTGCAGCCGGGCGACCTGATCCGGGCCCTGAACCAGATTCCCCTGGACTCCTGGGACCGGCTGCAGTTCGCCCTGAACACCCTGCGTGCCGGCCAGGAGGTGGAAGTCCATCTCCTGCGGTCCGGAAAACCCCTGAGCCTGAAGGTGACCCTGAGCCCTGTCCACGCCCTCAAGTTGCCCGAATCCCCCGAAGACCTGGCCCGGCAGGTTCGCGACCTGCACCAAGAACTCCTGCACCAGATCACCGACACCCTGGCTGGCGTTACCGACCAGGTGGCGGTAACCCATGCGGGCAACCTCCGCTGGTCCATCAAGGAACTCCTGGCCCACCTCATCGTTGCCGAACGGCAACTGCACCAGGACATTGCCCTGGCCATCGTGGGCGCGGGCTCCGTGGAACTCAGCAGCGATCCCCTGGGCCTCCAGATCCGGCTGGAGGCCATCCTTAGCACCCACCCGCGGATCCAGGACCTGATCGATGAACTCCGCCGCGACTTCCGCGAAAGCGAGGTGTTGCTCCAGGGCCTTCGCCTGGAAGACCTGCCCCACCCCGGCCGGTTTCGCCGCATCGCCCGCACCGTAATGGAGTACCACTACCACGCCCTCGACCATGTGGATCAATTGCAACGGCTCCGGGAAACCCTAAGCCATGGCCAAGAAACCACCGAAACCCAGGCCTGAACGCCTCTCCAAGGATCCCCTGGCCCCCCTGTTTTCCCCCCGCTGGGAACCCTGGGCCGTGAGCCTGCTCCTCGCCCTGCTGGTGTGGATATTCTTCCGCGAGATCCTGGCCGGACGGTTCTTTTTCTGGGAAGACTTCCTGGAGCAAAACTACATCTATCGCTTCTTTGCAGCCACCTGGCTCCGGGAAGGGGTGCTGCCCTTCTGGAATCCCTACATCTGGAGCGGATTGCCCTTCGTAGGAGATGTGCAAGCGGCCGTGTTCTACCCGCTGAACCTGGCCCTCACCCTTTTTGTCAAAAACGGCTGGCTGGCTTACCGCACGGTGGAAATCCAGGCCATCCTGCACGTGTGGTTCGCCGGGCTCGGCACCTATCTTACCCTTCGCCTGCTGGGCTTCTCACCCCGGGCCTCGCTGCCGGCAGCCGTGGCCTACATGTTCTCGGCCCGCCTGATCGTCGAGATCATCCACTTAAACAGTTTCCACGCCCAGGTGTGGTTTCCGCTGATCTTCGGCCTCTTTGTGCTGGGGCTCCGGCGGTCTTCCTGGAAGGCCCTCGTGGGCGCCGGACTCCTCACCGGCATGGCCGGCCTCGGCGGCTATCCCCAGGCCATCGTATGGCTCTTTTTCCTGCTTTTGACCACCGCCGGGGTGTGGATGGTGCTCCAACGGCAATGGATCCGGCCGCTGGTGGCCCTGGCTGTGGTGTTCGGCCTCGGGGTGGGCATCGCCCTGGTGCAGTACCTGCCTACGGTGCCCGCCTTTCTGGAATCCGTCCGCGCCCATTACACCCGCCAGGAACTCCTGGAGATCTCCCTGAATCCAGCCCGGCTGCTGACCTTTCTGGTGCCCAAGTTCTTCGGCGCCGTGGAAGGGGGACGCTCGAACACCTACTGGGGCCAGGGGGCCGTGTACATGTACTGGGAACTCGCCGGCTACCTGGGCATGGCCAGCCTCCTGCTCTGGCCGCTGGCCTGGCGAAATCCCCGCCGATTCCTGGTCTGGACCGGCTTCGGCCTCCTGGTAGTAGGGCTGCTGATGGCGCTGGGCCGGTACTCGCCGGTGTACCTGGCCCTGTTCCAGGTGTTTCCGCCGTTCCATCACATGCGGTCGCCCTCCCGGTTCCTCATCCTCACCACCCTGGGGAACACCCTGGTGATGGCCCTGGCCCTGGAACAGATTGCCCGGCAACGTCCCTCGCTTCGGACCTGGGGCGGATGGGCGGCCGCCCTGGCGGTGCTCGCCGTGCTGGGCCTCGTGGCCTTCCGAGTCCCTGGGGCCGTGCAGCCCGTGGTACAAGCCGAGGTGATGAAGGCCCTGATCCTTCTCGGGGTGTCGGCCGCTGCGGTGTACTGGGTGGCAAACGCACCCCGCACCACCCTGCCCTACCTGACCCTGGCCGGGGTACTCTTCGTGGACCTTTACCTCTTCGGCCACGGGTTCCACCTGGGCACCACCGATCCCCAACGGTACTTCGCCCGCAACCGCTGGATCCAGGCCTTCCAGGAGGCCCAGGCCGAGCACTTTACCCGGGCCAGCATCCGGGCCCCGGGCCACATCCTCCTGCCCCGTAACATCGGTTCCCTTTACCGGATTTACACCCTGGAGGGCTACAACCCCCTGATCCTGGAACGCTACAGCCGGGTGAAACAAAAGGGCCGGGTGCCCCGGGAACGGGTGCTGGACCTGTACAGCACGGAATTCGCCCCGGACCCCGCCCGCGGGTACCGCACCTTTGCCCGGCGCACCACCTATCTTCCCCGGGCTTACATGGTGTTCCGGTACCGGGTGGTGGACACAGCCCAGGCGCTGCGGCTGCTTCGTTCTCCGGCCTTTGACCCCCGCCGCGAGGTGCTGCTGGAACACGACCCCGGGCTCCCGGTGGCCGGGCCCGACACCCTGATCCCGGCCCGAATCCTTCATCTCGGCCCCAACCGGATCCGGCTGGAGGTCCGGGCACCGGCCAACGGCATCCTGGTGCTTACGGAAAACTACTACCCTCTGTGGAAGGCTCGGCTGGACGGCCAGCCGGTGCCGGTGATCCCGGCCAATCTGGCCCAACGGGCCGTGGTCGTGCCCCAGGGGCATCACACGGTGGAGTTCTTTTACGATCCCGTGTACTTCCGGTGGGGCGCCCTCGTTTCGCTGGTCCTTTTGCTGGGCTCTCTGGGCTTCCTTCTCTGGCCCAGGCGGTTCCGAAGAACAGGAGGTTGATCCATGCACGGGCTTGTGATTTTGATCTGGGGCTTTGTGTTCGGTGCCATCCTGCGCTATGCCCGGCTCAACCGCTTTGACACCATCAGCGGCCTGGCCACCCTGGAAGACCTGACGGTGGCCAAGGCCATTGCGCTGGCTGTCGGCGTGGGGGCCCTCCTCGTGCACCTGGAGATTGCCCTGGGATGGGCCTCCTTCCACATCAAACCCTTCCTTGCCGGCGGCATCATCCTCGGAGGTCTGCTCTTCGGCATCGGCATGGCCATCCTCGGCTACTGCCCGGGCACCCTGGCAATCTCTATGGGCGAGGGCTCCCTGGATGCCCTGGCGGGCATCGTCGGCGGCCTGCTGGGCGGCTGGGTCTTTACCCTTGTCCTGCCTGCCCTGCAGTCCATCCTGGGCCCCAATCTCGGAAAGCTCTACCTGGTGGGCCTGATCCCCTCGGGCGTCGGCGGCGCGGTGGTGGTGATCTTCCTGGGCCTTCTCTTTATGGCCATCGCCTTTGCCCTGCACGCCGTGGATCGGAACCGGGACACTCGGTGGGTGGTTGCCGGTGTGCTCCTTGGGCTTCTGGACGCTTTGCTCTTTCTGAAGGGCGTGGAAAACCGCCCCATCGGTGCCAGCACCGCGTATCCCTATCTCGCCGATTTGGTCACCGGTACCACCCACAACGCCTACTTTGAGAAAATCACCCGGTCCGGGGCCTGGGAGGCCGTCTTCCTGGCTGGAGCGGCCCTCGCCGGCCTGGTGCTCTCCCTTATACGCAAAGAGTTTCGCCTCGTGACCGTCCACGAACGGTGGCGTCAGCATCGCGGGTCCCAGGCTGGCCCCCGGCTCGCCTGGGCCTTCGTGGGTGGGTTCCTGCTGATCTTTGGGGCCCGGATGGCCGGTGGATGCACCAGCGGCCACATTCTGTCGGGCGGAATGCAGTTGGCCCTGAGCAGCCTGACCTTCCTCGTGTTTGTGACCGTGGGGCTGCTCGGCACCGGCTGGGGGTTTTACCGCCGATCCGCTTAGCCTTCCGCCAGTTTCCGCAAACGGGCCAGGTTCCGCCGGGCCTCGGCCTCGCCGGCCTGGATCGCCTCGGCAGCGCGGTGGAAATCGTAGCCTCGCAGGTGGGCCACCTTGGGTTCCAGCAGAACGGCAGGGGGATGGAGTCGGAGGGCCTCGGCGATCATCCCCTGCTGCATCACCAACAGGGCGTCCAGCATCAGGCTCAAGCCCACCACGCGGTTCTGCTCGCCGGAGCGCAGCCACCGCAAAAGGGAAAACGACCGGACAGGCGCTTCGGCGTCTTCGGCCAGATGCCGCACCACCGGAGCCTCCCGGGGGCGCCCCAGCACATTGACGGCCACAAAGGGCTCATGGCCCAGGCGATGCGCCGCCCGCACGGGCACCGGATCCAGAACACCCCCGTCCACCAGGAAATCGCTGCCATAGGGTACCGGCGAGAACACACCGGGGATGGCCGAGGAGGCCCGTACCGCCCGGGCCAGGTCGCCCCGGGTCAACACCCATTCCTCCGCCCGGTGCAGGGAAACCGTGGTGACCGCCACCGGGATCCGGCATTCCTCCAGGCGATGCACCGACGCCACTTCCCGCACAAAGGTTTCGATATGGCGCGAATCCAGGAGCCCCTGAAGGCCCGGGAACCGCAGGAACCGCTGCAACAGATCCAAGGGCTTCAACGAGAGGGCGAGGGATTCCAGATGCCGGGCCGAAAGCCCGGCGGCATACAGGGCTCCCACCACGGCGCCCATGCTGGTGCCCAGGATGGCAGAGGGCACGAGACCCTCCGCTTCCAGAACCTTGAGCACCCCGATGTGGGCCAGTCCGCGGGCCGCTCCACCACCGAGAACCAGGGTCCACTTCTTCATATCCCCCACACGACAGCGATCCCGTGGCTGAGCTGCAGTTCCGGATGATAGGCCACCCCGTACACCACCGAGGGTTGGCTCCGGAGCCCCAGGGACAGGGCAACCAACCGGGGAAACGAGCGATACCCGATGCGCAGGGTAACCAGGCGATGCACCGACGGTTGAAGATCCACGGCCAGCACCACCGGCTGCCCGGGCTCCAGGTCCAAGGACACCCGGACCTCCGGGTCTCCACGCCAAACCCCCACCAGTCGGGTGCCCACCCAGCGGTACCCGTGTTCCAGGGCATGGAGCCAGCCGGAGGCCTGGAGTTCGGCGTCAGCGCCCCGAAAGACCTCGGTGCCGGCCTCCAGCCAGAACCCACCAGCGGGCATGGTGCCAAACCGCAGGCTCTCCACACCCAGGCCCAGAACCCCGAGGTTTGGCACGGGCACCGCCAGATTTACCCGGAAGTGGCGGTACAGTTCGTTGCCGTACTGGCGGAAAGCCAGGGCCCACGCTCCCCTCCGGATGCCAGCTCCCAGAAACCGGAGCCCGGGGAAACCATAGGGATTCACGGCAAAGGCGTAGACCTGAAGTTCTCCGGCACCCGGCAGCCACACCCCTTCCCTGGCAAGAAAGGGCGAAGAAATCCACTGGCCGGGTACCAGGGGTGGCATCTCCACCCCTCCTGCCAGCAGCACCAGGGCTGCCAAGGCCAGCATGCTTACCGGAAAGGCGACACGGCCGGACGGGCCACCACTTTGACCCCTTCGGAGGTGTACTGCACGATGTACGGCCGTTTGCCGAGGGGATCGTGGGAGGTTCCGTATTCCAGTCGACCCGTGACACCCGGAACTTCGACGGTCCGCAATCGGGCCATGAAATACTCCGGCGACGGGGTTTCCAGCTGGCGGGCCACGGCCAGGATCAGGTTCATGGCGTCGTAGCCCAGGGCGTCACACAGGCCGGGGATTGTGCCGGTGGCCTGGCTATACTTCTGGACAAAGGGTTGCACCTCCGGCGCGGCCGCGCAGAAATCGGTGACCCGGTACACCGCACCCCGGGGGTTCTGGGGAACCCACTCGTGAAACCCGACCACCGCGCCCCGGAACCCGGCCTCCCGCAGCCGGGCCAGGGCCGAGTCGGCCGCCTCGGGTTCCAGGACCAGGAACACCACCTGGGGCCGGGTCTTCCGAAGCCACCGGCGGAGGCCCCGACGGTCCTGCAGGACCTGGGGAGAAAGCACCCGAAGGGAATCCTTCACCCGGTAGGCCTTCAGGTACCGCCGAAGGTCGGCCAGCATCAGGCGGGATTCCGGATTCTCGCGGTCGCCCACCGCGGCCAGGCGCTCCTTCTTCAGCATTTTCACGGCAAAGAACACGGCTGCATTGGCGAGGTAATCGCCGTTGATGGGCACCCGCCAGGCCTGGGGAAAGGGCGCGAGGTCCAGGGTGTGGTTGGCTCCCACAATTACAGGCTTCTTCTGGGTTTCGCAGAGCACGAGCAGCGCCCGAAGGTCCGAAAGGTCCATCGGGCCCGCCAGCACCACGCTAACCTCGGCCAGACGCCGGGCCAGTTCCTGGGGCCGAAGTTCCACGGTTTGGACCCTGGAAGCCCCCTCCTGGCCCCGGGCTTCCTGGAGGGCTGCCTGCACGCCCCTCAGAAAGGCCGCTGAATGGGGATCCTGGGGATCGGAAACCACGGCCACCGTCAGGGCGCCCGGTCCACCGCATCCAGCGGTCCACAGGGCCACCAACAAACCCCACAGGAGAAAAGACCTCATCTTTACCTCCTTGTTTTCCCAAGCATACGCGGGTGGAAAAGGGGCGTCAAGAAACCGCCGGAGACAGCCCGGCAAATTCGGGCAGCGTCAAAAAACAGGCGTCCGAATTCCCCGGGGAATTCGGACGCCTGCGGGACCGTCGGGAGGGGGAGGTTACTGGGGTGCCATCATGCCTCGATGCATCCCGGACCCCATCCCCATGGGCATGGCAAAGAGGTTTGCAAAGGCCTCGGCTCCCAGGATGTTTCGGAGTTCCAGCATGCCCTGGAAGCAGGTCTGGGCCAGAGCGGCCTTCTTGTCCATCAGCGCCTGGTGGGCCTTTTGAAGGTCCCGGTCCGAGGCCTCGGGGTCCTGGAGCAGGCGGAAGAACCGGTGTTGGGCCACCCGGACATCGGTCTGCTGCCTCAGGATTTTTTCGTAGTACCGGTCTTCCAGCTGCAGCAACTTCTGGGCGGTTTCACCCGTGGCCGTGGCCCGGGCCTTCCGGAGAAGATGGAGCAGGTGGGTACCCGGTTCCATCATCCCTCCGTGCATCCCCATCATGGGCCCGTGCATCATGCCCATGCCCATCCCCATACCCATCCGCCCCTGCATCATCCCTGGCATCATCATGCCCTGGCCCTCCCCCTGGCTTGAGCCCATGGAACCCATGGGCATTCCCTGGGCCCTGAGGGTGGCAGCCGAACCGAGCACAAGCACCAGCCCCAGCATCAGGCTCAAGGTTTTGCGGCGCTTCATGGTTACCTCCTTTGGTTAGGTTCAACCGTAGTTCATGGTTTCATGGATGGGCCATCCGGCCCCCTAAAAAGCCCGCCACCGACACGAGGAGCACCACGAGGAGCCCAAAGACCCAGTGCCAGCGGCGGGACAGGTTCCGAAAGGCGAGCAGGGTCCAGATCCCGTAAACCGTAGCGATGCTCCAGCCCAGAAGCTCGTGTACCTGGAGCACCGGGCGCAGAGAGGGCTGGAGGATCGTTGCCTTCTGGCTTTCTCCGGCCAAGACGGCGGCTACGGCGGCCAGGAACCCGAGCAGCACCAGGACCTTCAGCGGTGTCTCAAAGGACTCCAAGCGCAGCATCAGGAGCGAAAAGAGGAAGGCCACAAAGGCGATGGCCACCGGAAAGTGCACCAGCTTGTTGTGGGGATGCCCCAGCAGGGCGGCCATCACCCCTGGCGAAGGCGCTTCCTCGGTCTCCACCGATGCCGACGGGGATGGGGGCTCCGGCGTATGCGCCAGGGCCGGCACAGCAAGGAACAACACCAGAATCAGCACAAGTCCACGCACAGGACACCTCCTATCCACTAAATCATATAGTAAAACGGAACCCCGGGCAAGCCCGTACAATGAAGGGGCCATGAAGTTCCGGTATCAGCGGTGGATGCTCCGGGCTTCCCTGCTATATCTCCTGGTGGGGATCCTCCTGGGGCTGCTCATGTACCTGGACCAGGGGGTTCCAGGCCTGGGGTGGACCTACCGCCTGTACACCACCCACGTGCACCTGATCCTGGTGGGCGCGGTCATGCAGGTCGTTATGGCCGTGGCCCTGTGGATGTTTCCCCGGCGGAAGGAACCGCCGTACTGGACCCCGGAATCCCAGGGGCTCACCCTGTTTGTCATCTTCAACCTGGGGGTGGTGCTGCGTTCCCTGGCCGAGCCCTGGAGCCTGACCTCGCCCACCCTCTACTGGATCGGTGTCTTAGGGGTTTCCCTGGAAATCCTCGGCTTCTTTTACTTCGTCTACCTCATCCTCCAGCGGGTCCGCGCCCCTGGCTCCTCCCGCCGCACCTGAAGGTTCCCGCATCTCCCGGGCTAGGGCCCAGTACCAGAAGGGACAACACCTTCCGCCCCTAAGGCCCGAATGGTCCAGTGTACTGGACCATTCTGCAAGGGAATCGTCCAGGGTACTGGTCAATCCCCACCCACCCGGAGCGAGGACGAATGCAAGGTCGCGGCTAAAGCCGCTCCTACAGAGGGTGTCCAGATCCATGTAGGAGCCGCTTCAGCGGCGATGCCCCTGGCGTGCGGTGCCTCGGCACCGCTCTGAAACCCCCCTCAATCCCCGCCCACCCGGGGCGGGGACGGTTTGGGCCCGGAATCCGCCGCTGAGGTGTTACACCATAACCTTCTTCCTCCTCAACGAGCGATTTGAGTTGTCGCGGCTAAAGCCGCTCCTACGGTGTAGGAATTACAGCCTCCAAGCATCCCCCGGGTAGGAGCCGCTTCAGCGGCCATGCCGGTTCCCCTACGGAAAATCCACCGGAGACGCGTTTCCGAAAGGCGGTTTCGGGAAGCGGCGGGCCACTGTACAATTGCGGCTCTGGGAGGCGTCTCCATGGAATTTCAGCGCGTACTCATCGCCAACCGGGGCGAAATCGCGGTCCGCATCGCCCGAACCCTGCGGGAACTGGGAATCCAGAGCGTGGCCGTGTATTCCGAGGCCGACCGCCAGGCCCTCCATGTGCTCACCGCCGATTACGCCGTGCCCATCGGGCCCGCCGAGTCCAGCCAGAGTTACCTGAACATGGATCGTCTGATCCAGGCGGCCCGCGAAACCGGTGCCCAGGCCATCCACCCGGGCTACGGCTTCCTTTCGGAAAACGCCGAGTTCGCCCGGCGGGTGCAGGAGGCCGGCCTTGTGTTCATCGGCCCCAACCCGGAGGCCATGGAGGTTACCGGCGACAAACTCCAGGCCCGCCAGCGGGCCCTGAAGGCCGGCGTGCCCGTC
>WGAB01000110.1 GCA_015489295.1 Caldifarciminota bacterium | reverse complement strand
GCTCGGGTTCCTCATTCCCCCAGATACCGATCGATTCGACGGACGAAGGTTTCAACGAGCTGGAGGGTGTGGTCAAAGTCGGGCCGGTACACCACCGACACCGGGCTGTGGATATAGCGGGCGGGCACGGAGACCACGCCGGCCCGCACGCCCTTGCCCGAGAGATGGATGGCACCGGCATTGGTGCCGCCGAAGATGGGCTTCTTGAACTGGTACGGCACGCCGGCCTCCTCGGCCGCGCGTGTGAGTGCCTGCACCATACGGTGGGGCACCACGATGCTCTTGTCCAACCGCGTGATCACCGGACCCCGGCGGAACCGGGACGGACACTTTTCCTCGGGTACCCCCGGGATGTCGGCGGCGCCGGTCCCCTCTATGGCGAGGGCCACATCGGGCTGGGTTTGGGCCACCAGCACCCGGGCGCCCCGGAGCCCCAGTTCCTCGCTTACCGAAAGACTCAGCACCAGGTCGTAGGGCGTGGGTTCGGTGAGCCGGTCCAGGAGTTGCAGGATCAGGGCGCAGCCCAGCCGGTCGTCCAGGGCCTTGGCCATCAGGAGGTCAGGGCCGAGCCGGCGGGCCGGCACATAGGGCACAAGGGGCGTGCCCGGCACGATGCCCAGGGCCTCGGCCTCTTCCCGGCTGCCGACTCCGATATCCACGAAGAGATCGGGGAAATCCACGGGCTTTTTACGATCTTCGGGGGTCAGCACATGGGGCGGTGCCGTACCGATGACCCCGTACAGGTAGCGGCCCGGCTCGGGGCGAAGTTGCACCGGGGTGCCGGGCAGGATCCGGGGGTCCCAGCCGCCCACGGGCACCACGCGCAGGAACCCGTGGGCATCCACATGGCTCACCACCAGGCCCACCTCGTCCATATGGGCGTCCAGGAGCAGGCGCTTTCGGCTTTTGCCCCGGCGATAGGCCAGGATGTTGCCCAGGGTGTCCACCTCCACGCGGTCCACCCGGCCCTCCAGTTTGCGGAGCAGCAGGGCCCGGATGTCCTCCTCAAAGCCTGCCACGCCGAAACTTTCGGCCAGTTCCTGAATCAGATCCAGGGAATCCATAGGCACCTCCAGGGATTGCTTTGATGATAGGGCACCCTTCGGTACAGGAGACGAACCCTCTGCCGAGGATTTCCATAGACCCCCTTTCTGGTTTGGCCCGACGAATTTTAGCTCTTCGGCGCCGTCAGGGCCACGACGCGGTGTTCCACATTCAGAACGAGGTGAGGGGGAAGGCTGGCCGTGAGGGGTTCCCACGGCACATGGCCCGCGCAGATCAGGGTTTCTGCAGAGCTTTGCCTGAGCCACGCTGCAAGATCGGCGTTTCCCGGGAGTGAAGAGGCCGGCACCTGGGGGCACTCGTGGAGCAGGAGCACATGGGGACGCTTTTTAAGAACCTGCTGCAGCAGAGACCGATAGGTTGGTGGGGCTTTCCGGTTCGGCTTGGAGGGCCTGCCGATAATGCCCGAGACCCCGCCGATCCGGAATTTGCCGAAGGAAACCACATTCCCGTCCAGAACCCGGAAAGGGGCGCTGGCGGGAAGGAGATCGTGGCTCCCCAGCACTCCCACCACATTTTCAAACACCCTTTCAAAGGCCGTCCAGACCTCTGTAACCTCCCGGTTGCTGCCCCGATCCGGGGTTCCGGTCAGGTCTCCACACAGAAGCACGAGAACGCGGTCCGGAGAGATCCCCCGATCCTGGAGAAGATGGGCAAGAATTTCCGGGATCACCGTACCCACGGGGATGCTCTGGATGAGCCCTTCCTCCTCAAATTGGTGAAACTCGGCAAGGGAGAGGGTGGAGAAGAGTTCGGTAACGGGCTCCCGGGTTTCGGGGTCTTGCAGTACCAGGCTCTGGAGGTCGGAGGTGAAAACCAGGGCATCAAAGGGAACCTGGACAGAGAGGCGATAGGTGCCGAAATAGATGTTTACCGAGGTCAACGCCATCCGGCCCCCTACCGTTGGCGTTAGGGATTGAATATGACCGGCCGGTTTCGGTTCCAGATCCACTCGGAGCATCGTCCTGCCGCCCTGTTTCCATCTGTGGTTTGTCTGCCGTGGGGAAGTATAAGGTTTGGCGGTTCTGCCCCGCGGGGATCGTAGGGCGCCGTAGGCCGTTGCGGCCTCCGAGAATGCCCGAAGCAGAGGGCGCCCCCCTTGACAAAACTTTGCGGAGCAACTATACTTTGTGCTGCAAAGTTAAGGAGGCGCCATGTCGCTGGAACCGCTGGATCCGGTGATTCACGAACGGGTGCGGTTGGGCATCCTCGGGCTGCTGGCCCAGGCCGAGGAGGTTTCCTTCGGCGAGCTCAAGCAGGCGCTGGGGGTGTCCGACGGCAACCTGGCCTCCCATCTCCGGCTCCTGGAACGGGAGGGCATCGTGGCCGTGCGCAAAACCTTCGTGGGGCGGCGGCCCCGAACCCTGTACCGCCTGACCCCCCAGGGCCGGGAACGGTTTTACCGATACCTGGAGGCCCTGAAAACCCTGCTGGGCTCCGTGCTGGCGGAGCCCTCCGGAACCCCAAAGAAGGAGGAACCCCAATGAGCCGGTTGCCCCAAAATGTGGCCGAAATCCTGGAAACCGTGGATGTTTTGAAACTGGTGATGCAGCGGGGACGCCAGGAACTCCACGGGTTTTCCTGGTACATGATCGTGTGGGGCCTGTACAGCGCCATCAACCTCGCCGCCACGGTCTTCTGGAACCTGGACCTGTGGATCTGGCTGCTGTTTGTGGCCTTCTTTGCGACCACGATCCCCGTGGCGGGCCTGCTCTGGTCGCTGGTCGCCTGGGGCCTGAGCGGCGCCCTGACCTATGCCGCCTGGACGCTGAGCCACCACGGCGGCCTGGTTTTCCTGGTCATCGTGCTGACGGCCAGCCTCAGCTACCTGGGGCTTTACCGCCTGGCCATTCGCCAGGGCCGGTACCGGCCGCTGCCCTTCAAGGTGGCGCTGGCTCCCCGCATAGGCTGGGGCTGGGGCGTGGTCATGGCCGGCATGGCCCTCGTGTTCGGTAGCCTGGCCCGCATCGTGCCCGGCCCGCATCTGGGGACGCTGTCCCTCACCCTGTGGGGCTACGCCCTCGGCGTGGGCCTCTTCCTTAGCGGACTGCTGCATCCGGGCTTCTTCCTGCTGGGCGTTGCGGCCATCTTCGGGATCCCGCTGGCCACCCTTGCAAACCCCCTGCTCGGTACCTGGGCCTTCATCTTGATCGCCCTGGCCATGGCAGGCTTCGGCGTGTACCTGAGGCTTCGGACGGCCTGAGATGCTCCTACTCGTGCTGATCCTCGCCCTTTCCGTGCCGGACCTGTGGGAGGCCGGCCGCCGGGACGATGTGCCGTTGCTGCAGCAGGGCCGCCGCGAGGCCCTGCAGGCAGTGGCCGCCGAGGGCGCAAAAGAGGCCTGGCCTGGCGTGGCCCTGGCCGATCTGTACCTGGTGGCCCATTTCCAGGCCTGGGGTTTGCCGGATTCGGCCCGGCCTTATCTGGAGGAGGCCCTTCGGATCTTAGAGCAGGCGCGCAAAGACACGGTATCGCCGGACCTGCTGGCCTTTCTGGGCAACTTCTACGGGGTCCGGATCTCCTTTGCTTCGTGGTTCCAGGTGCCCTTTTTGGGGCGCAAGGCCCACCGGCTCCTGGCCCAGGCTCAGGCCCTGGACTCCCTGAACCCCCGGGTTTGGCTCTTTGAGGGCATCCAGGCCTTTTACACGCCTCCGATGTTCGGCGGGGGCCTCAGGAAGGCGGTTCGGCGGCTCCGGCGGGCCCTGGAACTCTGGCAGCGCCGGCCGGCGTCGCCCCTCTTCGGCCGGTGGGGCGAAGACCTGGCCCTCGTGTACTTAGCCCAGGCCTGGTACCGGCTGGGCGAGGTCTCCCGGGCCCGCGCCACGCTGCAGGAGGCCCTGCAGCGGTACCCCGATCTACAGATGGCCCACAGCCTGCAGGCCCAATGGGCCCAAACCCCGAAGGAGGAATCTCCATGATCACCCGCGTATTGCTGGACATGGTGTCCATCATCATGAGCATCCTGCTGGCCCTGGCCGCCGACCGCTGGCGGAGGCAGCGGGAGGACCGCCGTCGGGCCCGGGAGGCCGCCCGGAGCCTGATGTCGGAGATCCAGAAGAACCGCGAGGCCCTGCAGCGAACCCTGGCCCAGCACCAGAAGGACAGCCGGAACCTGCGGGAACTCCTGCGCACCCGAGCCGGAGCCTCCAGCGAAAAGGCCGATGCCCCGCAGAACCTGCCGGAGTTCCGCACCGAACTCCCCACCCTGGTGGATGCCGCCTGGCGGGTGCTTCTGCACACCGAGGCGCTGCGGTTGTTGCCCCTGCCCCTCGTGGCCCAGCTGGCCGAAACCTATCGGGCCCAGGAGTTCCTGCAGGCCTGGATCGGGCGGCTGACGGACCTCGTCACCTCGCCCCTTTTCTTTCAAACCGAGCACCTGCACCGCAACCTGCAGGCCCTGTACTCGGTGC
>WGAB01000109.1 GCA_015489295.1 Caldifarciminota bacterium | reverse complement strand
TCCGTGTGCTCATCGCAAAGCCCGGCCTGGACGGCCACGACCGTGGGGCCAAGGTGATCGCCCGGGCCCTGCGGGATGCCGGCATGGAGGTCATCTATACCGGTCTCCACCAAACCGCTGAAGCCATCGTGGAAACCGCCCTGCAGGAAGATGTGGATGTCATCGGGCTCTCCATCCTTTCGGGCGCCCACATGACCTATTTCCCCAAGGTGCTGCGGCTGATGCGCGAGAAGGGCCTGGACGATGTGCTGCTCTTCGGCGGCGGCATCATCCCGGAGGAGGACAAGCAGAAACTCTACGAGATGGGCGTAGGCAAACTCTTCGGGCCGGGTACACCCACCCAGGAGATCGTGGACTACATCCGGAATGGTACCGGAAACACCGGGGTGAGGACGCCTGACCTTGGCCGGAATCCCTGAAGACCTGCTGGAACAGGCCGTTCAAGCAGCCCTGGCGATTCGGGAACGCGCCTATGCGCCCTTTTCCGGTTTTCGGGTGGGGGCAGCCGTCGTGGGCGCCTCGGGCCGGGTGTATACCGGGGTGAATGTGGAAAACTCCTCCTATGGCCTCACGATCTGCGCCGAACGGGTGGCCCTCTTCCGGATGGTCACCGAAGGCGAACGAAGGGCCGTGGCCGTGGTGGTGGCCACGGATACGCCAGCCCCGGTGATGCCCTGCGGGGCCTGTCGCCAGGTGCTGTACGAACTTGGAGGACCCGAACTCCGGGTGATCGCCGTCACCCTCCAGGGCGCGCGCCGGGAGGTGCGCCTCGGAGACCTATTGCCCGCCGGGTTCCGCCTGAACCCCGAAACCCGGCAGCCGGAGTAAACCACCCGCTTTACAGATTCTCAGCCCTCTGCAGGGGACCCGGTTGTCGTAACCGCTGCAGTTCTTCCCGGAGCACCCGCTCCAGTTTGCGGGCGGCGTTCCGGTGATCGTACTCCATGCCCAGGTGCCGGGCGGCCACCGAGAGCGCGCGTCGGCGCGCCGGCGCTTTGAGAAGATGCACCACCTGGGCGATGCATTCCCCGGGCCGTTCAAAGGCGAAAAGCCCTTGGCCGCGGTGCCGGTCAATGCCGAAGAGGGCCAGGGGCGTGGCCACCACCGGCAGGCCGGTGGCCTGGGCCTCCAGGATCTTGCCCCGAAACCCGGTACCGAGCTCAATCGGCGCCACAAACACATCGGCCCGCCAGTACTCGCGCACCATGTCGGCGTGGGTGCCGCCGGGGCGGATCACCACCCGGTCGCTCCGGTACCGCAGGAGGCTCTCCGGAGGCCGGTAACCAATGGCATAGAACCGCGCGCCGTCCACAGCCGCCTGGATTTCGGGCCAGCAGCGCTGCAGGAAGTTCTGCACCGCATCCACATTGGGGTAGTGCAGGAAATTGCCCACATACAGCAGGTTTCGGGTGCCGAAGCGGGGCCTGGGCGGCGGCACATAGAAGTCGGTGTCCACCCCGTGGGGCACCACCCGCACCCGGCCCCGAAGCCGGGGCTCGTAGGCGATCAGGATGTCCCGGTCCTCCGGCGTCAGGGTGAGCACCAGGTCCACCGACCGGTACATCCGAAACTCGTACGCCCGGAGTTCGGCCAGTTCTTCGTCTGAAATGGGTTCGCCCTTGGCCTTCCGGAGTTCGTGGGCCCGGGTGTAACACTCGTGCACGGAAATCACAGTGAGCGTCGACCGGGGGATCCGCTGCCGGTTGGCCTCCAGGTACTGGCCCATCATGGAATACTCGGCCAGGATCACATCGTAGGTGTCTTCCTCCAGCAGGCGAAGGAAGGCCTCCTCAAAGGCCGGGCTGTAGCCGCCGTCGCCGTGCAGGAAAAAGACGGGACGATGAAATTGCCGCCGCCACCGATCAATGAGTTCCAGAGGCTTGTTCTTCTGGGCCGGAACCTTGACCACCTTGCGGCAGAAGGGGTCCAGGCTGGTATCCTGCAGGTCCACCTCGTCGTAGGCCGGGGCCAGGAGGGTGATCTCGTGGCCCCGCCGGGCCAGGTTCTTGATGCGGTGGTAAATCAGGATGGGGCCGCCGATGATGTCGGCCCGGGGCAGGAGTTTGGAAACGATCAGGATCTTCATGGCAGCACGGTCAGGGTCTCCTGCAGGGCCTGCCGGAGCGCGGGGGTGTCCACCTGCTGCATCAGCGTGCTCCAGCGGGCCTGGAGGTCCAGGAGCCGTTTTACGGGGTCCTCCCTGGGCGGGGCGTCGGTTTCCAGAAGTTCCAGGGTCCTCAGGGTTTCGCGGGCATCCTCGGCCTTGCCCTCGGCCAGGTATTCCTGGGCCAGCAGGGTATGGGACCGGATCACCTTCTCCTCCAGGTCGTCCTTCAGGAAGGCCCCGGGATAGGGATCCAGGTCCTCGGGCCGCACCGGAAACAGATGGGGGTAGCGGGTGAGAGCCCGCAGTTTGGCCCGTTCCCGTACGAAACGATACACATCCTCCCGCAGTTGCCGCCACAGGGGATGGGGCTTGGGCGGAGGCAGGTGTTTGATGGCGAGTTCCCGGTCCAGGAAAAAGGCGTAGCCGAAGATGCGGGCGTTGATCAGGAAGTCCATGTCCTCGCCGCGGGGCACGGCGGGATCAAAGGGCACCCGCATCATGAGGTGTTTGTGCACGGCCATGTTGCCGCCGAACACGAAGGGGGTGATTTTGTACCGCGGCGGCTCGCCGATGAATCGCTCAAAGGCCTCGTTCATCCGGTCGAACTTGTCCCAGTAGCGCCGCCACGGGCGATAGGGCCGGTCCACCCGCCAGGAGCCGTCGGCGTTCAGGTAATAGCCGGCCACGGCATACACGGGCACTCCCTGGTACTCCCGGCCCAGGAGGGCCACGGCCTTTTGCAGAAATTCGGGGTCCTCCACCACCTCGTCGTCGTCCACCAGCACCGCGGCCTCGGCCCCCAGCACATGGGGCACGAACAGGCACAGGTTGCGCACGGGCGAATAGCCCCACAGTTGCAGGAGATCCTGGAAGGCCACGGGCACGGCCGCCTGGAGCCGGGGCATCATGCGGGCGAGGTCGGAGGGCCCGAACACCACGGTGGGCACGGCCGGGCGCGCCCTCTGCACGATCTCGCGAACCTTCTGTTCGACGGCCTCAGCGATCTCGTCGGTGGTGGGTACCACCAGGATCACCAGGGTGTATTCCGGGCCCTGGAGCCGGTTCAGGCTTTCCAGGGTGCGGGCCAGGGTACCCTCTTCGTCTAAGGGAGTGGGATGGTCGTACACGGCGTCGCCGGGCTTCCAGCCTTCATCCCGGGGACGCCCCCAGTAGGTGGGAATCACCACAGCCAGGTGCATGGCTTTCCTCCTTCCGGTCGGCCGCAACGGTTGGGTTTTACTATACGGCATGGCCCGAATTCCCAAAACGCCGGAAATTTGAGGGATTTGGGCAAGGGCCGTATGATTATAGGTTGCGAGAAGGAGCGCGAAACCATGAGGGTTTTGACGGGTGCCATCGTGGTGCTGGCCGTTTTTCTTGCAGGTTGTTCCGGGGGTGGGTCCTCCAGGAGCACCCTGACCATCTGGGAAAGCTATAACGACGAAGAGCACGCCGTTTTCCAGAAGATCGTGGAAAAGTACCAGGCGCAGCATCCCGGTGTCACCATTGAGGTACAGCGGGTACCTTTTCAGGGCATGGAGCAAAAGGTGCTGACCGCGCTCGCCGCCGGGATGCCGCCGGATCTCGCGCGCGTGGACTACGCCTTTGTGGCCACCCTGGCCGCCAAGCACGCGGCGGTGCCCATCCTGCCGGAAGACCTGGGATCCCTCGCCGCCGAACTCCTGCAGGCCCCTCTCGAATCTAACCGCATCCGCGACACCCTGTACGGCCTGCCCGACCAAACCACCTGCATCCTGCTCTTTTACAACAAAGACCTGTTCCAGAGGTACGGTGTAACGGATCCGCCCAAAACCTGGGACGAGTTCGTGGCCGTGGGGCGGCGCCTGACCCATCCGGACCAGGGCGTCTACGCCTTTGGCATGCGGAACTCCCTGTGGTGGACCTTCCCGTTCTTCTTTTCCTTCGGCGCCAAATTCCTGTCGCCGGATCGGAGCCGGTGCCTCCTGGATTCGCCCGAGGGCATCCGCGCCTTTACCTTCAAGGTAAACCTCTATCGCAAGTACCGGATTGAGGCGGGCGCCTGGAAACCCGGAGCGGTTTCGCCCGATGTGGGCTTCGTGAACGGCAAGTACGCCATGATCCTTTCCGGCCCCTGGGCCATCAAGCAACTGCAGCAGATGAACCTGAACTTCGGCATTGCACCCGTGCCCGCAGGCCCGGCCGGCTCCCGCACCACCATCGGCGGCACCAACATGGTGATCCTGAACCCCAAGAAGAAGGCCGAGGCGCTGAAGTTCCTGAAGTTCCTGCTCTCCCCCGAGATCCAGGCCTTCTGGGCCAACGAACTGGGCCAGGTGCCGGTGAACCGCAAGGCCTTCGCCCGGGTGGACACCCTGAAGCACCCCTTCCTGCCGGTGATCATGCGGGCCATGGACACGGCCGTGCCCCGGCCGCCCCTGGCCAACTACGGCGCCATTGAACTCGCGGCCAACGCCGAGATGGACCTGGCCCTGCAGGGCAAGAAAAGCCCGGAGCAGGCCCTGCACGACGCCGTGCGGCGGATCAACGAACTCCTGAAGGAGACCCCATGACCCTGTGGCTCGCCCTCTGGCTCGTGGCCGTGCCCTACCACACCGTGGAGGTCAACGGCTCGGTGGACGACTACGCCGCCGACGAGCTGGTGCTCCAGGACCCCTCGGACGATTCCTTTTACGGCCCCAGCAACGAACTCTACGACCTTTATCTGACCTGGGACCAAAGCGGCCTGTACCTGGCGCTGGAGTATGTGGTGCAGAACAACGGCGTGGTGATCGCCATCGGCACGGGTGAGGGCGGGGTGCGCGACATGAATGGCCTGGACTGGTACCCCCGGAACTTCCAGTTCGCCGGGGTACGCATCAACTACCTGGTGGCCCTGTGGAACGCCGATCTTTCCACCGGCGGGGTCCGCCGGATCCTGGACTCCCACAACACCGAACAGGTGGGCAACGCGTTGATTTCCAACAGCGGCTACGCCGGTACCCGGAGCACCGTGGAGGTGCTGTTGCCCTGGAGCGAGCTCTATCCCCACGGGTTTCCGGCGGGTGCGACCATAGACCTCGTGGCCATGGTGGTGGGCGGCGACCACGCCACCGGGGGCGACCTGATGCCCAATCCCACAGGGGCCACCTTCGGCTTCGGCAACGCCTATACGGTGCGCACCTTTTACCGGGTGCATCTGGACACCGACGGCAACGCCGTGCCGGACTCCGGCACGCCGGTTACGGCGCTGGACACCGTGTGGACGGTGCCGACCCAGCCCCTGCGGTTCACCCGGCTGGAACTCCTGCATCGGGTGGTTCGGCCGGGCACAGAGCTGGGGCTTACCGTGGAGGTTAGCGATGCCGCCGACCTCCGCGTTACCGTGTACAACGAACGGGGGCAGCGGATGATGGCCCAGTCCTATCCGGGCCTGGAGGGCCACCGGGCCTACACCTGGACCTGGCCGGTGCCCGACTGGCCGGCCGGCATCTACATCCTCCAGGTGATGGCCAATAAGGTGGTCCAGGAAAAACGGAGCTTTGTCGTCCTCAAATAGGCAGGAGGTACGCGATGCGACGAACCGACGGGTTCCTGAAAAAGAACAACCTCACCCTTCGCTGTCCGGCTTGCGGCCGGGTGGCCGAGTACACGCCCATCGAGTACATGGGCGAAACCGTGGTGTGCAAGCACTGCGGTGCGGCCATGACCTGGCCCCGGATCTTTCCCAACCTTTCCCAGGCCGAACAGAAAAGGGTTCTGCAGATTCCCTACCTGAGGGCCTTTCTCTCCAGCTCTCCGGGTGGGGAACCGGAAACCTAACGGGAGGTGCTCCATGCTCACGCCCTTCAAAAACGAGCCCTTTACAGATTTCACCAAGGAGGAGAATCGCCGGAGGATGCAGGAGGCCCTGGCCCGCGTAGAAAGCCAGCTGGGCCGGGAGTACACCCTGATCATCAACGGCGAACGGGTGAAAACCCGCGAGACCTTCGTGTCCATCAACCCCTCGGAAAAGGACCAGGTGGTCGGAACCCTGGCCAAGGCCACCCCTGAGGAGGCCGAGCGCGCGATCCAGGTGGCTACCGAGCGGTTTGAGTACTGGAAACGCGTGCCGCCCGAGGAGCGGGCGATGGTGCTCCTTCGGGCTGCCACCCTTCTGAAGAAGCGGAAACTGGAGTTCGCCGCCTGGCAGGTGTTTGAAGTGGGCAAGAACTGGGCCGAGGCCGACGCCGATGTGGCCGAAGCCATTGACTACCTGGAGTTCTACGCCCGGGAGATGATTCGCTATGCCCAGCCCCAGGAACTCACCCCCATCGAAACCGAACGGAACGAGTACTTTTACATCCCCCTGGGCCCGGTGGTGGTGATTCCGCCCTGGAACTTCCCGCTGGCCATCATGCTGGGCATGACCACCGCCGCCTTGGTCACCGGCAACACCGTGGTTTTGAAGCCCGCCTCGGATTCGGCGGTCATCGCCTACCACTTTGTGGAACTCATGGAGGAAGCAGGCTTACCGGCGGGCGTGCTGAACCTGATTACCGGTCCGGGATCCACCGTCGGTGACTACCTGGTGGCCCACCCCAAAACCCGGATGATCGCCTTTACCGGCTCCATGGAGGTGGGCAAGCACATCTACGAGCTCGCCGCCAAGGTGCAGCCGGGCCAGATCTGGCTCAAACGGGTGATCGCCGAGATGGGCGGTAAGGACGCCATCATCGTGGACGAAGACGCCCTGAACCTGGAGGAAGCCGCCGACGCCGTGGTGGCCTCGGCCTATGGATTCCAGGGCCAGAAGTGCTCGGCCGCCTCGCGGCTCATCGTGACCGAACCCATCTACGAGAAGTTCGTGGAGATGGTGAAGGAGCGGACCGAGAAGATCGAGATCGGCCCGGCAAAGGACAACTACTTCATGGGGCCGGTGATCAACGCCTCGGCCGAAGCCAAGATCCTGGCCTACATTGAGATCGGCAAGGAAGAGGGGAAGCTGGTGACCGGCGGCGAGAAGGCACCGGGCAACGGCTTCTACATCAAGCCCACCATCTTCAAGGACGTGCCCGAGGACGCCCGCATCGCCCAGGAAGAGATCTTCGGTCCGGTGCTGGCGGTGATCAAGGCCCGCGACTTCGACGACGCGATCCGGATTGCCAACAACACGATCTACGGCCTCACGGGTTCGGTGTTCACGGGCGATCCGCTGAAGATCAAGAAGGCCAAAGAGGAGTTCCACGTGGGCAACCTGTACATCAACCGCAAGTGCACCGGCGCCCTCGTGGATGTGCACCCCTTTGGCGGCTTCAACATGTCGGGCACCGACTCCAAGGCTGGCGGCCGCGATTACCTGCTGCTGTTCCTGCAGGGCAAGTCGGTTTCGGAAAAGTACCGGTAGGGTGTGGTTCTGGAGAGGAAGGGGCCGGGGCATCCCTCCGGGGTGCCCCGGTTCTTTTATGGGCGGAAGCCCTCCGATAGAGAGGGCAAAAAGCGGCCGGCGGCATGCTCCGCGGCACGCTGCAGCGCGGCCTCCAGAGCCCGATAGGGGTCTTCGGTCAGCAGGAACTCGGCAAAGAACACGGCACCAAAGACATCGCCGCAGCCGGTGGTGTGCCGGGCCTCTATCACCTGAGGCGGGCGGCGGAGCACCGGAGCCCGGTTTTTCCTGCGGAGCCGCTCGGCCATCAGGGCCCCCTGACTCCCCAGAGTGACGGTGGCCACCGAGGGCCCGAGTGTCAGGATCATTTGCAGGAGCACGGCCAGGCCTTCGGGCCCGGGAGGCAGCTCCAGACCGGTCAGCACCCGGGCTTCCTCCTCGTTCATCTGTACCAGATCCACCCAGCTCAGCACCTCCTGCCAGCCGGGCAGCGGCCGGGCCTGATACACGCCTGCGTCGTCCGGAACCCGGATCAGGCTGTGGACATCCAGGTAGAGCCAGCCGGTGGTGCCCCGGGAGAGCGAGCGAAACACCTCGCGGGGCAGGTCGGAGGGGTGGATGTAGTTCACGAAGAAGCCCTCAAACTCCAGGACCGGGAGCAGGTCCTGGAGGCTCAAACCCCGGCCACGGGCCTGGAAGTACTCGGTGCGGGAGCCGTCGGGATGGTACACCAAAAGGTTCGTGTGGGTGGCCTCGGCGGTTTTAATGTGGTCGGGGTGCACGCCGGGCAACTGACGGAGCAGACGTCCCAGGGCCGGCCGTTCCGCTTCGCCAATGTAAAACACGGGGTAGAGGGCCAGGCGGTCGCCCGCGTGGCGGGCCATGGCCGCGAGAGAATAGAGGAGGCCTCCAAAGGACCGAAATTCGGTGCCATCGGCCAGCCGGAGGGTATCCAGAACCGGCGAGCCGATGAGGGCCACCCGTGGGGGCATAAAAGCTCAGGAGGCGTCGGATTCCTTGGAGCCCGAGGAGGACTTTTCCGAGGGCTCCTTTTGGCTGGAAGGGCTGGAAGACTTGTTCTTGTAGTCGGTGATGTAGAACCCGGAGCCCTTAAAGACAAGGCCCACGGACCCCGAGAACACCCGTTTCATGGGGGTGCCGCACTTGGGACACCGGGGCACTTCGCCGTTATCTCCGGGGAGGATCAGGACCTCTTCCCGGTGGCCACAGCGGGGGCACGCAAAATCGTAGATGGGCATGGTTGTAAGGGGTTTCGGTGGCGGCCCGCCGCGTACGCGGCGGGCCGCCACCGAAGGGTTTTCCATTAGAACTCGCCGAACTCACCACCGGCGCCCGGCGGTGTGTTGGCCTTTTCCTTCTCCTTGATCTCGGTAACCAGCGCCTCCGTGGTCAGCAGCAGCGAGGCGATGGAGGCCGCGTTCTGCAGCGCCACCCGTTCCACCTTCGTGGGGTCGATGATGCCGGCCTCAAACATGTCCACATACTCGCCGGTGAGCGCGTTGAAGCCCTTGTTCTTGGCGAGCTTCTTCACCTCCTCCACCACCAGAGTGCCTTCGTAGCCGGCGTTCTCGGCGATCTGCTTGAGGGGCTCCACCAGCGCCTTCCGCACGATCTCTGCCCCCACCTTCTGGTCGCCTTCCAGCTTCAGCTTGTCCACGGCCTTCATGGCACGCACCAGGGCCACGCCGCCGCCAGGCACGATGCCCTCTTCCACCGCGGCCTTGGTGGCGTGCAGGGCGTCCTCAATGCGGGCCTTCTTTTCCTTCATGGCCGTCTCCGTGGGAGCACCCACGTAAATCACGGCCACGCCGCCCGCGAGCTTGGCCAGCCGCTCCTGGAGCTTCTCGCGGTCGTAGTCCGACTTGGTTTCCTCGATCTGGGCCTTGATCTGCTGGATCCGGGCCTGGATGTCTTCCTTCTTGCCGTAGCCCTCCACGATGGTGGTGTTGTCCTTGGTCACGATCACCCGCTTGGCCCGACCCAGGTCGGAAAGCTGGGCGTGTTCCAGCTTCATGCCAGCCTCTTCGGAGATCACGCGGCCGCCGGTGAGGATGGCGATGTCCTCCAGCATGGCCTTCCGGCGTTCGCCGTAGCCCGGCGCCTTCACCGCGCAGGCCTGCAGCGTGCCCCGGATCTTGTTGACCACCAGGGTGGCCAGGGCTTCGCCCTCCACATCCTCGGCGATCACCAGGATGGGCTTGCCCTGCTGGGCCACCTTCTCCAGCACGGGCAGGATGTCGCGGATGGAGGAGATCTTCTTGTCGTGGAGCAGGATGAAGGGCTCCTCCAGCACGGCCTCCATCTTCTCGGGGTTGGTCACGAAGTAGGGGGAGATGTAGCCGCGGTCGAACTGCATGCCCTCCACGATCTCCACATAGGTCTCAATGCCCTTGGCCTCCTCCACGGTGATGACGCCGTCCTTGCCCACCTTGTCCATGGCCTCGGCGATCTTCTCGCCGATGTCCATGTCGTTGTTGGCGGAGATGGCGGCCACCTGGGCGATCTCGCGGCGGTCCTTCACCTCGCGGGAGAGCTTCTTGAGTTCCTCCACCACGGCATCCACGGCCTTGTCGATGCCGCGCTTCACCTCCATGGGGTTGGCGCC
>WGAB01000108.1 GCA_015489295.1 Caldifarciminota bacterium | reverse complement strand
GCTTCCAGGGTCAACCGAAGCGAGTAGATGCGTTGAGACATGGGCCAGTTGGGAAGAGGCCGTGTTTCCCCCGTTCTGCAGGGGCTTAGAGGGATGGGGCAAGGTATCGGCCGGTGCGGTGGCCGGGGGCCGGCCCTGGGGAGATTGGGGCAGAACGGATCCGCCTGCCACCCGGAACGCTGACCCTCCTCGGGCTCGGCTGACGGAGGGTCCAGAACACCGGCCGAGGCTTGGGGATAGATAAACCCGGGGCGGGCCGAAGGCCCGCCCCGGGAGAGGGCATCAAAAACGCTATTCGGTTTCCGCGGTTACCGGGTGCACCAGCGGCGCCGCCTCGGCCAGTTCCTGAAGGGTTTTGGGAGGTGCCGCGGGTTCCCCATGGGCAGAGGACCCATCGTGGCAGTACTGGCAGGTGAACTGCAGCGTCAGGTACCCCACGGCCTGCGAACTGTCGGCATTGAACATGTCGGCCTCAGGATCGACGTTGATAGCAAACAGATGGCTGCGGATGTCCCCCTGGTAATCCTCCCACTTTACAGCAGATTTCGCTGCATAGGGCATGTGGCAGTCGATACACCGGACACCGGCAGCATACATCTCGCTCCCGATGGCACTGGTTTGAAAGGCGTCGGCTTCTTCAAAGTGGCAGGTTTCACACTGCATCCGGATGGCTTCATCCGGATGATAGAGGGAGGAGGCATGGGGATCGTGGCAGTCCGTGCATTTCATAAAGGACATGCGGGAGGCGATCAGTTCTTCGTACTGCTCGTGGTGTTTGATGAAGCCCCCTTTGGCATCGATCACGAACGGGTCGCCCCTGCTGTGACAGCGCCCACAGGCTTCCCAGGTGTCCACGGGAATGTTCATGTCGACGTTGTAGGGATCGGCAGCATGGAGGCTTCCCGGGCCGTGGCACTCTTCGCACTGAATCCCGGGAAACTCCCAGGTACCGACGATGCCGGGGAGGTCGTCCTGATGGCCCTGGGGGTTGTACCCTGTGGTGTGGCACCGGCCACAGTCGTAAGCCTTTTCTTCGCCCGCGTGGTAGGAAACCCATTCGTTGGTTTCCAGGTTGTATTGGCCCTGGCCTTCCTCGGTGTAGATATAGCCGTCGGTTTTGATGAAGCGGGCTTTCCAGCCGAAGCCACCGATCACGTAGGCGAAGTCACTCCACTGGGTGCCCGGTGGGGTACCGGCGTTGGACTGGGTCCAGTACTGGTTCGCCGGTTCCGGGAAGTACTGGTCCGGGCCTCCGGCGGCGAGGATGTCGGATACCGGGTTCAGCTTCCAGGGATGGCCGGAACTCATGAAGGTCTCGTAGATGTCGGAGTGACACGCCTGGCAGGTTTGGGAGCCCACATAAGCCGCCTGGGGAGACTCGACGATTTGCTGGACGGTTTTTTGGGTACAGGCCCCCAGCAGCAGCGTCGTCAGGATCACCGTTGCAGCGATCCCACGCTTCATGGTTAAGCCTCCTGTTTAAGCCCTTGCGGGCGTGCCCTTCCCGTCCAGAACCTTGAGGAGAACGCTTTATTGGATAAGCCCTGTATAGAAAACTATGAGACCTATGTAAACCCGTGGAATAATATAAGCCGAGGGGGCAGACCTTGTCAAGGCTCGGAAGTAGAGGCACCGGAACAGGCTGGCCCGGAACCCGAAGGGCCGGGGGCTTCTGAAGATGGGAGGCCCGAAGGCCGTTCTTCTTGTGCCGGGGGCTCGAGTTCAGCGGACGACGGCCGGATCTATCCCAGGTTTCGGGCCAGGCGTTTCAGCCAGGCGAGGTACCGCTCAAAGGCCTGCCGCCCCTTCGGCGTGAGCCGACACACCGTGTTCGGCTTCTTGCCCAGGAACCGTTTCCGGACCTCGACATAGCCCGAGGCCTCCAGTTTGGCGAGATGGGCCGAGAGGTTGCCCTTGGTGAGGCCGGTGGTTCGGAGCAGGTAAAGAAAATCGGCTTCCCCCACGCCGTAGAGCACCGCCAGGATGGCCAGCCGGGCGGGTTCGTGCACCAGCCGGTCTACCTGGCGAATCTCCTGGTACAACTCTTCAGCCATGCGGTGCCTCCCGAAAGCGCCGCCGGAACCGTTGCCAGTTCCAGAGGCCGCTCAGGCAAAAGAGGAACCCCACGGTGCCCAGGATCAGGTGCAGGGAAGCCATGGCGTTGAGGGAGAGCAGCGCGAGCAGCGGCCCTTCCAGCAGGGCCAGGACGCCGATCACCAGGAACCGCCGGAGCCGGGTGTACCGGTGCAGAGCCAGGAGGAACACGAAAAGGGGAAGCCCGGCGATCATCGCACCCAGATGCAGTGGGTCCCAGGCCGCCACCACTACAAGGAAGATCAAGGCGAGGAAGAACGCGCCGGCCCACTGTCCGTTGCGGTCCTGCCGGGGCGTGGCATAGCCGGCCACGGGCCACACGTACCGGGCCTTGAGCCAGCGGATCAGGAAATTTCCGCCCACGATCAGGACCCCGAGCCACAGGATCCAGGCCAGCTGCCAGGTCAGGTTCTGGGATTCCGGCACCATCTCCTTCTGGAACCCCAGGAGGCCGAGGATGAGCAGGCCGAGCCCCGAAACGATTTCGGTGATTCCGTCTTCCCACCAGGCACGACGGGCCCGCCGTACCATCTCCTGAATCTCCGGAGACCGCGACGCCTCAGCAGCCATGGTTACCCCCTGTTTTGCGAACCTGTCTTCATTTTATACTGGTTTGCAGTATAAACCCAAATCCCGGAGGTGTCAACTGTGGGGAGTGCGGGCTAAACACGCCGAAGGGGGCGTGTTTCACGCCCCCTTCGGCGGTCCTTGAACGATTCCTTGTTACGAAGCGGCCTTGAGCGTGGCGTGGGCCTCTTCGGGCAGGGAGCCGTGGGTGAGTTCGTGCAGGCGCACCAGGCGTTCCCACTGGTGGTCCACGAACTGCTGGATATACTCAATCTGCTCGTCGGTCAGGTGCTTGAACCGGCCCTGCATCATGAGGTAATCCCGCACCGGCCGGCCCTCGGGCCAGTAGTTGATGGTCACCCGTTCGCCGTCCTCAATCTCGTACAGCGGGAACACCTTGGTTTCCACGGCCATCCGGGCCACCTTCACCGACATGTCCGAAGGGATCTTCCAGCCCGGCGGGCAGGGCGAATAGACATGGAAGAACCGCATGCCCACGATGTCCTTGGCCTTGCGGAACTTACGCACGAAGTCGTCGGGGAAGGCGATGTTGACCGTGGCTGCATAGGGGATGCGGTGGGCCGCCATGATCTCCATGATGTTCTTCTTGGGACGGCTCTCGGGGTGTTTCACCGGCGTGGTGGTGGTCCAGGCGCCGTACGGGGTGGCACTGGACCGCTGGATGCCGGTGTTCATGTAGGCCTCGTTGTCGTAGGTCACATAGATGATGTTCTCGTTGCGTTCGGCCGCACCGGAGAGCGCCTGGATGCCGATGTCGAAGGTGCCGCCGTCGCCGGCCCAGGCCATGACGGTAACATCCTCCTCGCCCTTGACATCCAGGGCGGCCCGGATGCCCGAGGCCGCAATGGCCGCGGTTTCAAAGGCCGTGTGCAGCAGGGGGATCTTGAGGGCGTGGTTCGGCCAGGCGCCGTCAATGATGGTCCAGCAGCAGGCCGGAATCGTGGCCATCACCCGGTTGCCAAGCCCCTTGAGGGCGAGCCGCATGGCCACCGTGGCCCCGCAGCCCTGGCAGGCCAGGTGTCCGGGGTTCAAAAGATCGGTTTGGCTGTCAACTTCTTTCCACCACCAGGTCATGCTCGCACCCCCTTCCAGAGGATGGGTTCGGCGGGTTCTTCCCGCCGTTTCAGGTCTTCGTAGATCTCTACGATGTCGTTGGGGCGCACATCCCGGCCGCCGAGGCCGGCGATGTAGCCGAACACGGGCGGTGCATCGGGATCGCGGTACAGGGCGCTCTTGATTTCGGAGTAGAAAATGCCGGAATGGCCGAAGGAGATGTTGCGGTCGATTACCGCCACCTTCTTGCGGCCCCGCAGGGCGTTGCGGACATCCTCAAAGGGGAAGGGACGGAACAGCCGGACCTTCAGGAT
>WGAB01000107.1 GCA_015489295.1 Caldifarciminota bacterium | reverse complement strand
GTTCCAGGTCGTAGCCCACGCCCACGCTGAGGGGCCCGAACCGTCGGGCCACCCGCAGGAAAAAGGGCTGGGTGCGGTATTCCAGCGAGCCCTCCAGGAGCCCTTCGGCCCGGCCGTAGCCGGTGAGCTGCCACACGATGTTGACCGTATCTCCGTCGCCGGACACGTACTGGGTGGGTACCGAATCAAAGGTCACGGGTGAGGTCAGGGCGAAGGTGCCGCGGGCGCGCCCACCCGCGCGCTCCGGGGCCCAGAAACCGGCTCCAAAGTGCCAGGGCCCCAGCCGTTGCCGGAGCCCCAGGAAATCCAGGCCACCCGCATCCTGAAGGTTTAGAGTGGTGGGCACCTCCAGATCCAGGACCACCGAGCCCTCGGTATCCCCGGTCAGGATGGGGAGACTCAGAAAGGTCTGGGTGCTCTTGGGCAGGGACACCCCCACATACACCTGGCGGATGCCATCGCCCCGGGCCAAAGCGGCGGGGTTCAGGTAACTCCCCACGATCCCCCGGCCATAGGAGAGGTCCAGGGCCCCGATTTCGTAAGAGGCCACATGCAACAACGGGCTCGCCATCCAGAGGCGGAAATCCAGGTTCTGCTGCGACTCGAAGGTTTGGGCCGAGAGCACCCCGGCCAGCAACACGGTCAGCATCCCAATCTTTTGGTAATGCACGGCATCCTCCTCACCGGTTGGCGTTTTCGCGTTGAATTTTTTCTACCTCTTTCCGAATCTCTTCAATGACTTCCGGGTTTGCGATAATGTGATGCCTTCCCTGCTTCCTGGAAAAGATAACGAACACCTTTCCTCCATACTTCTTTGTGAACCTTCGATGGGCCGCCTCCATCCATTGCAACCAGCGGTGTACCTCTTCCTGATGCATGTAGGTTATCGGTTTAATTTGAATGCCTATGTATCGCCCCGCAAGGGGGATCCAGAAATCCACATGATAACGCCGGTCGACTTCGTCGGGGCAGGGTTCTAGGGGCAGGCCCAGTTGTTGCTGAAGCCGGGCGTAGACCGTTTCTAACTCGCGTTGATAGCCTTCAAAGGTGCGACGAATGACCAGGTCATGGATATAAGCGATGCAGTCTTCTTCCGTAACCTCTTCCACTTCGTACCGAATAACCTCCGTGATTTTCACATACAGCCTTTCCCCCAATGCCCGCAGATAATCCTCCGGAGAAAGGGGAATTCCCTTCTCTTTGAGCATGCGCGCCAGGCGCTGTTTATAGGCCTCTTCCCATTCTTCAACAGTGCGGGGCTCTTCCTCACGAATCCACTGTGCAACAGGCCCTACGCTGGTTTTCTTATTCAGCCCCCAACGGTTGGTGGCCATGTTGAGGATCCATTCTTTCGCCATTGTGTGCCCTCCAGATGCGTAGAAACTTGCTACGAAATCGATGTTTCTCCTGGCTGGGTCTTCCCATTCCTGCCTTCAGAATATAAGCATTCACGAAAATTCGATTCTTAAGGTAAACATAGGCCCGGACATAACTGTGGGATACAGTTTCCTCTGGCCGATCGAATTTCAGAAACACCTGTCTTCCTCGAAGAGTCTGCTCCACATAGAAACGAAACTCGTCCGGACGGGTAATCTCGACGCCCAAGAGCCCCACCTGCAAGCCGGTATCCAGAACCAAGTTTTCGCCATGAACAGCCCGCACCCGGTAGTAGGAGTCCGAGCCGAAACGAAAGTGCTTGGGGTCTATTACAGGGCGCGCGTCTTGGATCCGGGGCACATACTCATCTACCGAAGGTAAGGCTCCTCCCTGCTCTACAGCGCGCTGGCGGAAGTCTATAGAGAACGCGAACAGCGGACTTTCCTCTTTAAGTTTACTCAGGCGGGTATAGATTTTCTGGGCAAAACGTGGGTGGATTTCATAGCCGATGGTATTTCGCTCCAGCAACAATGCCTGCTCCAGAGTTGTTCCGCTCCCTGCAAAGGGATCCAGAACGGTTTCGCCTACAAAGGAAAACATTTTGATGAGGCGGCGGGGCAGTTCTGGAGGGAAAACGGCCTCATGGTCTATTTGACGTGCCCCTCCAAAATGCCAGTGCCCTGCAAAATAAGTTTTCCATTCCTCCTTCGTTAGCCTGGATGCTTCTTTAACTGCGTTATCCGGTCGGTTGGATTTCCCCGGCTTTTTGAAAATCAGGATGAATTCGTAATCGATCTCTACGATGCCATTAGGGGGGTAAGGAAACGAGCCCATGACCACCGCCCCCCCTGTGGTGTTCATGGTGGTACGCTTTTGCCATATGATGGCCCCCATGTAATCGAAGCCGAGTTGCTCAGCCTGGGCAATCACCTCTGCATGAAGAGGAATAACTTTGTAACGGCCGTAAATAACAGAACGGGCAAATTGGTCTCCAATGTTGATGCACAACCTGCGACCTGGGCGCAAGACTCGATATACTTCCTTCCACACCCGATAGAGATCCTGCAAATATTCGTGCAGGCTTTGGCCATATCCAATTTGGTTTGGCACGCCATAGTCTTTAATATGCCAGTACGGAGGAGAGGTGATCACCAGATCCACGCTCTCATCGCTCAACTCAGACATCACCCGACTATCTGCCTGAAAGATCTTCGCCCAGGGCATGGGGACGATCCTCCTGTCCGTGTATCCCAATTATAGGCGAAAGCGATCCCAGAAGCCCCTGCTTTCACACAAACGAGCCCCAGAGCAATCCAAACAGCACGGTTTCAACGGTCAGGAACCATCCCAGCCGCCGGAAGGCTCGGGGGCCAGTTTGGCCCCGGAAGGCAACACAGGCCAGAGTCCCCATCTGGAGGGTCCAGAGAACCAGAAACCCCGCTGCCTGCCAGGGCAACCACCAGAAGGAAAGCAGCCCCGAAAGCCCCCATACCACAAGCCACAGAAGGTGAAACGCCTGGGTTTCCCGCTGCACCCGCAGGGCCCGCGCCAGAATCACTGCCAGCTCCAGGAACACACCGAACCCCCAGGCCAGGTGAACCACCTGAGCGGGCGCCGCACCCCCGGCGTGCAACAGGAGCCAAAGCAGCACCACAAGGCCCGTGGTTTCTGCCAGCTCCAGAGCAAGGCGGCGGTACCAACGGTAGCGGACGGCCAGAAGATCCAGCGCCATGATCCCTGCAAGAACTCCCAGGGGATACACGGCACCCCTGTGGATCCAGAGCAACGCTATGGTCACCGTGACCACCGGCACGGCGACCCACACCAGCAAGTCGCCGGGTACCCGACGCAGAAGCCATCCCCGAAGGACCTCCCGAAGGGGCAACCCCAGCAACGCCAGCGCTGCGGCAAGGTAGAAGGCAACGCCCCGGTTTGGGGCGAACACCACACCAACCAGGATGACCGCCAGGGTCAGGGTAAGGAAGCCGTGCTCCCGAGGCCGCAGGAGGCTCAATGGCCTCGGCCGTTGCCGGCGTGCTGAAGGACGAGGTCCAGGAGCCATTCCAGGGCGTTCTCCTGTTCCTCCGGGGTGATCAGGCCCAGGCGCTTGCCGATCCAGGTCCGCTCCACGGTCCCCACCAGCGCCAGCCCCAGCGCCCGGGGTGGCACGGACACCCCCAGGTCAGAGATGATCCTGGTGAGCAGTTTGAGGGGCTGGAAGGAGAGTTGTCGGTTGACGAGAGGCGGAAGGTCGGGAAGGTGCAGGAACTGGAACTCCTCCGGGTGCTGGTCCACAAACCGGCGCAGGGTGCGAAGGAAAGCCCGGAGTTGTTCCCGAGGCGAGTCCACCGCTTCGACGGCCTGCCGGAGTTCGGTAAACAGGTGGCTGCAAATATGGGAAAAGACCTGCACGGCCAGGTTTTCCTTGGAACCAAAGTGGCGGAACAGGGTGAGCTCCGAAGTGCCGGCCTCCCGGGCGATCTGGCGTGTGGTGGTGGCCGCGTATCCCTGGCGTCCGAAGAGTCGAAGGGCTGCCTGCAGCAGTTGCCTGTGGGTTTGCTCTTTCCGCGTCATGGGACGGTGTGTAAGTATACGCCGGGGGAAAGGGCGAGGGGTCAGGAAAGGGCACCCGACGATCGGGTTTCCGCTTCCTGGCGGAGTTCCTGACCCAACCGCAGGAATCGCCACACCACCGAAAGTCCCAAAACCAGGGGGAGCCCCAGGGCGCCCGCGGTAAACCACGGGGGCAGGCGGCCGGTACGCGCCCCCTGCAGGATGCCCCACTCCAAAAACACAAAGAACACCGTGAGTTCCACGTCCATCAGCAAAAGCACTTCAAAGTAGCGGTTGAGCCATACCGCCCGGCGCTCGGGCTCCAGCAGGGGCGCGTAAAGGAAGAAGGCCGGCAGATTCACCCAATGGGGCCAGCGGTTCACCAGGACAAACCGGAACCGAACCAAAACCAGGAGTAGCAAGGGCACCAGCGAGAGGAGCACCGGAAGGTAAAGCAACACGAGGCGATTGCCATAATCGTTGGCCGCTCCTTCCCAGTTGAAGTGCACGGGCACCTGCTCCGGCAGACTCCGGTGGGCCTGGAACCACAGGAGCCACAGCAGGCCCACGCCCACCAGGACAATGACCACCCACCCGCGAGCCCGGGGGCTCAAAGGACGCTCGGGCACCCAGGGTCCCTGGGAAGAAACGTTGCTCACGGCTTGAGTATAACCGATGTCCATGGGACAGGGCAAACGCTGGAGTTCTGCACGTTTTCCCGTTGAGATGGGTTGTGTTGAAGGCTACGGGCCAGGACCGAGAAGAAGGGTTTTGAGGAGGGCGAGGGCCAGGATGCCGGTGATCAAGAGGAGGGTGCTTTTCTCGGAGCGCAGGGCCCGGGCCAGGCTGGGATCGGGGCCGCGGCGGCTCCGGCTGTGGCGCCCCGGCACCGGCACAAACCGCGGGGTTTCCCGCCGATACTTGCGATAGACCTCGCCGAACTGCTGCTCCAGATAGGCCTCCTCGGCCTGCACGATAAGGGTGTACTCCAGCCAGAACAGCACGATATACAGGAGCCAGAGCCACAGCAGGGTGCCGGAAAGCACCATCAGAAAGCCGGCCCCCAGGAAGAAGTTGCCCAGATAAATGGGGTTGCGCGTGTACCGGTAGGGCCCCCGGGTGACGAGTTCCGGGGCCTGGATGCGGCGGGAACGGGTGGTGGGCCCGGTATAGGCCACCGAAGCGATCCGCAGCAGTTCTCCGATGACGATGAGCCCCAGCCCGGCGATCCACTCTTCAATGCCGGCACGGCCGAAGAACAGGGCCAACAGCACCAGCGGCACGCCCGCATAGCTCCGCAGGCGGAACAGTTTCCGACCCCAGCGCACACCCGGCCGCTCAGATTTCATAGCGCCTGAGGTTTTCGTGGATGGTGCGCAAAATGCGATGCGCCAGTTCCAGGGCCCGCAGGCCGTCTTCGCCGGTCACCGGCGGCTCCTGGTCGCGGGCGATGGCCCGCAGAAAGGCCGCGAGTTCCAGCGCCAGGGGCTCCTGGTTGCGGTCCACCTCCGGGAAATAGGGCAGCACGGTGCCGTCGCGCAGGAGATAGACCTCCACCTCCTTCTTGCGGGTGTCCAGCGAGATGTAGGTATCCTTCTGGAAAATGCGGAACTTGCGCATGTGGGCCGAGTACACCCGGGAGGCCGTGAGGTTGACGGTACAGCCGTTTTTGAAGCGGATGCGGGCGTTGGCGATGTCCACCTTGTCGGTGAGCACGGGCACGCCCACGGCATCCAGAAACTCAATCTCCTGGGGCCCCACGAAGTAGAGCACGAGGTCCAGGTCGTGGATCATGAGGTCCAGCACCACGTCCACATCCGTGCCCCGGCCGGGGAACAGCGTGAGCCGGTGGCTCTCAATGAACCGGGGGTTCTGCACCCAGTCGCGGATGGCCAGCACCGCGGGGTTGAACCGTTCCACATGGCCCACCTGGAACTTCACTCCCCTTTCGCGGGCCAGCTGCACGAGCCGACGGGCCTGATCCAGCCGGGGGGTCATGGGTTTCTCCAAGAACAGGTGCCGCCCGGCCTCCAGCACCTGCCGGGCCACCGGGTAATGGGTTTCGGTAGGGGTAACCACGCTCACGGCCTCGGCAGCCTCCAGCAGGGCCTCCAGGGAGGGAAACGCCTGAACCCCCCAGCGCTCGGCCACCTCCCGGGCCCGCTCGGGCCGGATGTCATACACCCCCACGAGGTCGGATTCCTCCAGCTGGGCCAGGATCCGGGCGTGCACGGACCCGAGGTGCCCTACCCCCACGACACCGGTGCGGATCATGCGCGCCTGCCTCCTGCACGACGGATCACCCCGCGGCGGCTGTTGTGGAAGAAGTCCACCAGGTGCCGGATCTCGGGATGGGTCCCAAAGGCCTGGAGCAGTTGCTCCAGGGCCTCCTCCAGGCGCAGGCCCGTGGTGCGGTACAGCAGGCGATAGGCCTCCTTCAGGGCCTGGATCGCCTCGCGGCTGAAGCCCCGGCGCCGCAGGCCCACGAGGTTGGGGCCGTACACCCGGGGCGGGTTGCCCTCCACCAGCATATAGGGCGGCACATCCAGGTTGATGCGGCTCATGCCGCCCACCATGGCATGGGCCCCGATGCGGGTGAACTGGTGCACCCCCACCAGGCCCGACACGAAGGCGTAGTCTTCCACCTCCACATGGCCGGCGAGTTGGACATTGTTGACCAGGATGACATGGGAGCCCACCCGGCAGTTGTGGGCGATATGGGCATAGGCCATGATGAAGTTGTGGTCGCCCACCCGGGTTTGCTGGCCCTCGCCCGTGGCCCGGTGGATGGTGACGAACTCGCGGATCAGGTTGTGGTTGCCGATGACCACCTCGGCGTCCTCGCCCTGATAGGTGACATCCTGGGGCGGCATCCCGATGGCGGCGGCATGGTAAATCCGGTTGCCCTCGCCGATGGTCACCCGGCCCTCAATGCGGACATGGCTCTGGATCACGGTGCCCGGACCGATGCGGACCTCCGGGCCGATGACAGCATAGGGCCCGATCTCCACCCCCTCGGCGATCTCCGCCTCGGGATGCACCACGGCCGTGGGATGGATCCGGCTCATGCGTCCACCACCGAAGCCATGAACTCGCCCTCGGCCACGATCCGGGTGCCCACCCGGGCCACGGCCCGCAGTTTGGCCAGGCGGCCGCCGAAGCGGAGCAGTTCGCCTTCCAAAATCAGGCGGTCGCCGGGCCGCACGGTGTGCCGGAACCGCACCTTGTCCAGGCCGGCGAACACGAGGAGTTTGCCCTCGGGATCAGGCACGCGATGCAGCAGCAGGAAGCCGCCGGCCTGGGCCAGGGCCTCCACGATGAGCACGCCGGGCATGATGGGGTTCTCCGGGAAGTGGCCGGTGAAGAAGGGCTCGTTCATGGTGACATTCTTCACCGCCTGGATCCAGGTGTCGTCCAGGTAGAGCACGCGGTCCACCAGCAGGAAGGGATAGCGGTGGGGCATGTAGCGGAGGATCTCGCGGATGTCAAAGTTCGGGGTGGCGGCGGCCACGCGCCGGGCCAGGGCCACATGCAGGGCATGCCCCCCTTTCCACACCACGAACCGGGCCCGGGGCCGGTGGCGGCCCAAGGCGAGGTCGCCCACGAGGTCCAGGATCTTGTGGCGCACGGGTTCGTCGGCAAACCGCAGGCCATCGGGGTTCATAACGGAGCCGTTGGTGCGGAACACCAGGGCGTTGTCCAGGGAGCCGCCCCGGGCCAGGCCCCGCTCGTACAGGGCCTCCACCTCGTCTTCAAACAGGAAGGTGCGCGCAGGAGCGATCTCCCGGAGGTAGGTTTCCGGGGTCAGGTGGAGATGCAGCGCGCCCTGGAGCAAGCCGTTGCGGTAGGACACGCCGTACAGCACCTCCCAGGCATCGGCCGGGGTCACCTGGGCCCAGGCGCTGTCCTCGCCCTCCAGGAATACGGGATCGGCGGGCGCAAAGGCCGGCACCTCGGCGTCCAGTTCCTCGTGGGGTGTTTCGGCGATGCGGCGGGCGTATTCCAGGGCGCTGCCGTCGTAAAAGGGGGCCTCGTCGTGGCTGAAGCGGAGCACGGCCGCATCCACGCCCAGGCCGAAGAGGGCCGAGAGCACATGCTCGGTTACCTTCAGGTGGTGATCCTCGGTGCCGATGCCGGTGTACCGCCGGGTTTCCACCACGGCGCCAGGGACCGCCTCGTAGGCCCGGCCGGTGGGCTCGTGCACCAGCAGGAAGCCCACGCGATCGGTGCGGGGTTCGATCAAGAGGCGCACCTCCTCGCCGGAATGCACACCGAGGCCACGGAACTCCAGGGAGGTTTTCAGGGTTTTCGCCTTCATTTTTCCTTCAGCCGTTTTTCCAGGGCCTTGAGCCGCTGGAACAGGTCTGGAAGTTTAAAGAACAGGGCCATGGCCCGCAGGTACTGGGTGCGGGGGCGGGCGTAGGGGCCGGAGTACACCTCGCCCGGCGGCACATCCGAGATGATGCCGGCCTTGGCGGTGAGCACGGCCCGGTCGCCGATCTTCAGGTGGTCGGCGATGCCCACCTGACCGCCCATAAGCACATGGTGCCCCACGGTCACGCTGCCGGCGATGCCGGTTTGGCCAGCGATCACCGTGTGGGGGCCGATCCGGACATTGTGGCCGATCTGTACCAGGTTGTCGATCTTGGTGCCCCGGCCGATGCGGGTTTCGCCCACCGTGGCCCGGTCAATGCAGGTG
>WGAB01000106.1 GCA_015489295.1 Caldifarciminota bacterium | reverse complement strand
GGGGTGCGGCCTGGACATGGTGGTTCATGGCGTGCCTAATTTTCCAGCCCAAAAACGGCGGCGGGGGCGGCCGGCTGTAGCTGGCCGCCCCCGCCGCCAATAACCTCCATCCTCAGCGGTTACCGTTCAAACAGCACACCCCCGATCAGCAGGCCGGTCCACCGGACCGGAAAGTCCGGCACCTCCCGCCGAATCTTCAAGGGCTGCTTGGAAACCGGCTGTTTCCGGAGGGTTTTCTCCTTCTTCTCAGCCATGGTCTCACCTCCTTGCTTTGAGACACAAAATCCCCGAGCCTCCCGAAAGAAACCCGGGGAATCGCTGGTCTTCTTTGCTGTGCAGGCGGGTAATCTTATGCGCCCAGGGGGCTCATCGCAACCCCTCCGGGGCCGCCCGCCACCGCTCGTCTCACAGGGAAAAGCCGGGAAAGGATGGTGGAGATGGGGGGATTCGAACCCCCGACCCCCTGGTTGCAAACCAGGTGCTCTCCCACTGAGCTACATCCCCACAGCGCAGGGCTGAAAGTTTACACCGGCCGGCGCCGTGCGTCCACGCAGAACGCTCCCGCCGCATGCATCGCTTGATGCTGCATAGAGTCGCCGCGCCCCAATGGGAAAACCAGACGGCCCGCCGCCTTGAACCTCACACTCCGGAAGCCGTCAGCCTCTTGAGGTCCAGGAGCACCCGCACCCGGTTCTCCCCCACCAGTTTCTGCAACGCCTGAAGAACCTTCGGCGTAGGCATCAGGCGGGCGTTGCCCGAGCGGTAGGTGCCCATGCCGGGAATGGAAAAGTACAGCGGCACCGAGCCCCGATGCTGCTGCACGAGATCCAGAAGCGGCGGAATCAGGGATTCCACCTGGTCCAGGTCCACCTCCAGCCGCAGGCCTACGGCCAGGCGGGAAAGTGCGGCCTCCAGGGGTTCCAGGTGCTGGACCCGGATCCGGGCTCCCTTGGTGTCCTGGTCGCCGGAAAGCCGGCCCTGGAGTAGATAGACCAGCCCCTCGCGGGGCGGCGCTCCCCGGTTGCCGTTGTTGAAATCCACGGCCTCAAACTCCCCCTCCAGGTCCTCAAACACCAGCACTGTGTAGGGCCGTTTCTGGCGCGAGGTCTTCTGCTGCACCTTCACCAGGATGCCGGCCATCAGCACCTGCTCCAGTTCGGTTTCCTCCAGGTCTCCGGAGGTCTGGAGGTCCAGGGCCTGGAGCAACGGCCTATAGGGATCCAGCGGGTGCCCGGTGAGGTAAAAACCCAGGGCCTCCTTTTCCATCCTCAGGCGGTCCTGGAGGCCGAAGGTCGGCTTGTCTTCAACCCTTTGGGCGGCAGAGCCGCCGAAGAGGCCGGGCATCGCGGCCACCTGCGTGCCCCGGCCGCCCCGATCCTCCAGTTTTTTCAGCAGATAGGCCCGGTTGGGCTCCAGTTTGTCAAAGGCCCCGGCCTTGATCAACTGTTCCACCACCTTCTTGTTGGCGGCGCGCCGCGGCGCCCGCTGCAGGAAGTCCTCAAAGGACTCAAAGGGCCGCAGTTGCCGCACCTTCAAGATCTCGTCCACCGCACTCCGGCCCACGCCCTTGATGGCACCCAGGCCGAACAGGATGTCGCCGGTTTCCAGCAACCGGAACCGGTACTCGCTCTCGTTGATGTCCGGCGGCAACACCCGGAGCCCCTCCCGCCGCAGCGCCCGGATCAGCCGGTCAATCTTCTTCTGGCTGTCGTTGGCGTGCATCTCGGCCGACAGGTTGGCCGTGGCGAACTCAGGCAGGTAATGGGCCTTCAGGTAGGCGGTCCAGTAGGAGATCACCGCATAGCCGGCGGCGTGGCTTTTGTTGAAACCGTACTCGGCGAAGGGAATGATGTAATCAATGAGTTGCTGGGCCGTTTTTCGGTCCACCCCTCGTTGCACCGCGCCCTCCACGAACCGCTCAATCTGCTCGCGCATGACCTCCATCTTCTTTTTGCCCATGGCGCGGCGCAGGATGTCGGCCTGGCCCAGGCTGAAGCCGGCCACCTTTTCGGCGATCTGCATCACCTGCTCCTGATACACGATGATACCGTAGGTCTCCTTCAGGATGGGCTCCAGTTCCTTCAGCAGGTACTCCACCTTCTCGCGGCCGTGTTTCCGCCGCACATAGCGGGTGACCATGCCCGACTTCAGCGGGCCCGGGCGGTACAGCGCCAGGATGGCGATCAGTTCCTCAATGTTGGAGGGCTGCACCGAACGCACCAAGTCGGTCATGCCCCGGCCTTCCAGCTGGAACACGCCCCAGGTGTTGCCCCGGCTCAAAAGTTCATAGGTTTTGGGGTCGTCCAGGGGTACCTGATCCAGCGAGAACTCGGGATTGCGGCGACGAACCATCTCCTCGGCCCACTGGAGAATGGTACGAGTGCGCAGCCCCAGGAGGTCCACCTTCAAAAGCCCCAGGTCTTCCAGCGACTTCATATCAAACTGGGTGGACACGGTGCCGTCGGGATTCTTGTAGAGGGGCACATGGTGCCAAATCTCGCCCGGGGTGATCACCACACCGGCGGCGTGGGTGGACACATTGCGTACATGGCCCTCCAGGCGCATGGCCAGGTCGCGGAGTTTGGCATACTTTGGGTCGTTCAGCACCCGCTGCAGCTGGGGCTCGCGTTCCAGGGCCTCGGCCAGGGTTTTGGCCTCCGCAGGCACCAGTTTGGCGATGCGGTCCACCTCGGCATAGGGCATGCCCAGCACCCGACCCACATCGCGGATGGCTGAGCGGGGCAACATCCGGCCGAAGGTGATGATCTGGGCCACATTGTTCTCGCCGTACTTTTTGCGCACATAGTCAATCACCTGGTCGCGGCTGAGGTCGGCCACATCAATGTCCACATCCGGCGGCGACACCCGCTCCGGGTTCAGAAACCGCTCAAACAGGAGCCCGTACTTGAGGGGGTCCAGCTGGGTGACCCCGATGCTGTAGAGTACGAGCGACCCCACGGCCGAGCCGCGGCCGGGCCCCACCGGGATCCCCATTTCCCGGGCCTGGCGCACGATGTCCCAGATGATCAGGAAGTAGCTGGAGAACCCCATGTTCCGGATCACCGAGAGTTCGTGGTCCAGGCGGCGCTGATACTCAGGGGGCACGGGCCGGCCCACCCGTCGCTCCAGGCCCTCCCGGGCCAGGTGGGCCAGGTAGGCATCGGCGTTTTCAAACCCCTCGGGCAGGGGGAAATGGGGGAACTTCACCCGGGTTTTGTCCAGGGTGAGCTGGAGTTCCACCCGTTCGGCGATTTCCACAGTGTTGCGGAGGGCCTCGGGGTAGTCCTTAAACCGCTCGGCCATCTCCTCGGGCGACCGCAGATAGAGGTCCAGGTGCGCCAGGTTCAGCGCCCGTTCCTCGTTGAGTTTCCGGCCGGTCTGGATGGCCAGCAGCGCGTCCTGCACCTCCCGATCCTCGGGATCCAGGTAGTGCACATCGTTGGTGGCCACGAGTTTGAGGTTCAGTTTCCGGGCCAGATCCACGAGGCCGGGGTTCACCTTCTCCTGGTCCTCGGCCCCCAGGTCCATGAGTTCCACATAGAAGTTCTCGCGGCCGAAGATTTCCAGGAGTTCATGGGCCCAGCGTTCGGCCTCGTCGCGGTTGCCTTCCAGAAGTTTCTGGGCCAGCGGCCCCTTGAGGCAGCCCGAAAGGGCGATGAGGCCCCCGGCGTGGGCGCGCAGCAGGTCCAGGTCCATGCGCGGCTTGTAGTAAAAGCCCCGCAGATAGGCCTGGCTGCTCAGGTACATGAGGTTGCGCAGGCCCTCTTCGTTCTGCACCAGCAGCGTGAGGTGGTAATAGCGGCCGGCTTTGCCGTCCCTGGGCTTCTCGTCCATTTTTCCGCCCACAAGATAGGCTTCCATGCCCAGGATGGGCTTGATTCCGTGGGCGGTGGCCGCCTTGTAGAATTCCACGGCACCAAACAGGTTGCCGTGGTCGGTGAGGGCCACGGCCTTCATGCCCAATTCGGCAACCCGACGAACCAGATCGGGAATCCGGGAAACGCCGTCCAGCAGACTGTACTCGGAGTGCACATGCAGGTGGACAAATTCAGGCATGGCGAAATTATACCCCTGGGCCGGGAACGCCTGGCGTATCGGGGATCAGGACAGCAGGTTCCGCGCCCCCCACACCGCCGCAAAGAGCACGGCGGCCAGCAACACAATGGTGGCGCCGGAGGGGGTGTTGAGCCAGTACGACAGGAAGATGCCGCCCACGCTGGCCACCAGGCCGAACAGCACGGCCAGCACCTGCATTTGCCGAAAATCCTGGGCCAGTTGCTGGGCCGTGGCCGCCGGGATCACCAGCAGCGCCGACACCAGAATGATGCCCACCACCTTCAGGGAAAGCACCACGGTGAGCACCAGCAAAAGGATGAAAAGCAGGTTCAGGCCCGACACCCAGAAGCCCTGCACCCGCGTGTATTCCGGGTCAAAGGTCAGGGCCAGGAACTCCTTGTAAAACAGGAACAGGGTGCCCAGCACGGCCAGCACCATGCCGCCGGACACCCAGAGGTCTTCGGCGGTGACGGCCAGCACATTGCCAAACAGGTAGGAAAACAGATCCAGGGTGTACCCGTGGATGAAACCCAGCAGCAGTACGCCGAAGGCCATGGTGCTGGCGAAGAAGATGCCGATGGCCGTGTCCTCCTTGAGCTTGCCCTTTTCGGTGAGCCCGGCGATGGCCACCCCCACAGCCAGGGCAAAGCCCACGGCCGTGGCCACCGGGTTCCAGCCCAGGAGCAGGCCCAGGGCCACACCGCCGAAACTGGAATGGGCGATGCCCGCGCCGATAAAGGCCAGCCCCCGCAGCACCACATAGGTGCCGATGAGGGCGGTCACCGTGCCGATGAGTACGGCCGCCACCAGGGCCCGTTGCATAAACCCGTACTGGAGCACCTCAAGCATCCGAAGATTCCTCCGTTTTCGGGCGGTGTTGCTTTTTCTCGTGGGAATGCGGGGGAACCAGCATGTGGGGCACGGGGCTGTGGCCGAACACCAGGGCCTCCCGGCCGTACATGCACTCCAGGGTCGCCTGGTCCAGCACCTCCTGGGGCCGCCCGTGGGTGACAAGCTCGCCGGCCAGGCAGGCCACGGTATCCACCCGTTCTGCCACCACGCCCACATCGTGGGACACCAGGATGATGGTCAGGTTCAACTCCTGCTGGAGCTGGTCCAGGAGTTCGTACAGGCCCTCGGCCATGGCGGTATCCAGGCTGGTGGTGGGTTCGTCCAGCACCAGGAGTTCGGGTTCCGAGGCCAGGGCCCGAGCGATGAACACGCGTTGCCGCTGGCCGCCGGACAGGGCCCGAAGCCGGCGGCGTGCCAGATCCTGAATACCCATCAGGGCCAGGGCCCGTTCCACGGCCCGGTGGTCCTCCGGCCCGGGGCGCCGCAGATAGCCGAGCCGGCCGTAGCGGCCCATCATCACCACATCGTACACGCGGATGGGAAAATCCAGGTCAATCTCAGCCAGCTGGGGCACATAGCCGATGCGGCTGCGCTCGGCCCGGCTCAGGTGCCAGGGCGGCTTGCCGAACACCCGCACCTCGCCCTCGGTGGGCCGGATCAGGCCCAGCAGAATGCGCAGCAGAGTGGTTTTGCCGGCCCCGTTGGGGCCCAGCAGGGCCAGGTACTCGCCCCGCTTCACCGAAAAGGTGATGTTGCGGAGGATCTCCTGTCCCTCCACCCGGTACCCCACGCCCCGGAACTCCACAATGACTTCAGCCATGGTCTGCCTCTTTTCCGGCCGTGGTGTCCGCAGGTTCGGGAGAGCCCTCGCCGGCCAGGGCCTTCCACAGGGTTTCCAGGTTGTAGGCCAAGAGGTCCAGGTACTCGGTGTGGCCGGTGGCGACCCCCAGGGGGTCCAGGCGCACGATGCGGGCACCGGTTTCGCGGGCCAGCACCCGGGCGGCCTTTTCCGGCAACTGGGGTTCCACCACGATCACCCGGATCCCACGCTGCCGCATCACCCGCAGAATCTCGGCCACCTGCCGGGCCGAGGGCTCCTCGCCGGGCTTGTGCTGCAACACCGCCGCCTGGTCCAGGCCGTAATCGCGGGCCAGGTACACCCAGGCGGCGTGGGTGGCCACGAAGGCCCGCTGCTGCAGCCGGCTGAACCGCTCGCGGTACACGGCGTCCAGGGAGTCCAGGGCCCGGATCACCGCCCGGGCCCGGGTCCGGTAGAGGTCGGCGTGCGACGGATCCGTGCGGGCCAGGGCCTCGGCCAGGTTCTGCACCATCCTGCGGCCGTTGCGGGGAGAAAGCCACACATGGGGATTGGAATCCGGTGTGGGCGTGATTCCCCGGGCAAGGTACACCACGGCCTCGGGCGGCACCCCGGCGCTCTTCAGGAGCCGCTCCCCCCAGGGGTGTTCCAGCCCCAGGCCCACAAACACCACAAGCCGGGCGTGCTGCAACATTTCCACATCCTGGGGACGGGGTTCAAAGGTGTGGGGACTCACGCCCGGGGGCACCAGTACCGACACCGACACCCGGCCGTCGCCCACCCGTTCCGCCAGGCTCTTCAGGGGCAGGATGCTGACCACCACCTGCGGTTTTCCGGCCGTCTGGCTCCGGGCCGGGCGCCGGCAACCGCCCACGATGCCCAGAGCGAGCACCAGCACCAGCAACATGCCCCGTTTCATTCCGCACCTCCCTGCATCTCCTGCCAGCAGGTTTCGCAATAGCCGAAGAACTGCAAAAGATGGCCCTGGATATGGAACCCGGTTTGGGACTCCAGGTGGGCCTTGAGGGAGCCCAGGGAGTTGTCGCCGGCGAAGTTCTGCACGCGGAAGCAGCGGAGGCACACCAGCGGGTGCACATGGCCCGGCGGCGTGGGGTAGTAGCGATGGCACTCGCCGGCATGCACCTTCTGCACGAAGCCGAGGTTTTCCAGGATTTCCAGGGTGCGGTACACCGTGGCCATGCCGATGCGCGGATGGTACCGGGTTGCCCTCTGGTACACCTCGTGCACCTGCAG
>WGAB01000105.1 GCA_015489295.1 Caldifarciminota bacterium | reverse complement strand
GTATAAGCAATTCCCGCTGATATAGCAGAACCTGCTATAGGAATAAGTTTTACAAGCTGGCGAGCTACTGTTCTGAACCCGGCTCCGGCAGCTATAGACAATCCTACTGCTCTCAAATATTCTTGCACCGTCTCTTGAGAAACTGGGCGACAAGATAACCCCCCAATAATTGCAATTAGTAGGATTTGAAAGGGGGAAAGAATATATATGTCGGATAGAGGGATAGGTATTGCCCCGATCCCCGAGGCAATCGCGCTGAATTTTTTAATAATTGAAGATGAGACCTTCTTGAGCAGAGCCTTTCTTCTCTGGGCCTGAACATAGTCCAAAAGCGCACTCTCGGGCAACTTCTCTCCTATCAAATCCGCTAAGGTCTCTATGTTCCACAAATCCCCCCATAAACTACTCACCGGAATCACAGCAATATAAACGCTGTCCTTTAATAGGAATCCCTTGTAGGGTATGTTTCTATCATAAGGCTCAAACGAGGTTCTTAATACATCTCCGGCCATGTACTCCAGTGCCTCGGAGATATGGGCCGCTTTTCTTGCATTCTCCTCCGGAGGCCATTCCCTCGGATTTCCCAGGGTGTCCACTTTCGTCAGCACTACAATGATAGGTAGTTCAACTCCAGAAGTAACTTTGACTCCTTTCATCATCTTGGAGAATACCTCAAGATCATGCGCCAAATTTCTTATTTCCGGAGCACTAACCACGTGCAAAACAACATCGGGCTTATACTTTAAAAGGTCTTTTTCCACTCTTTCAACAGTGTCAACTGGAATTTCTCCTTCAGAAGGCGTAGTTTCAAATAACCCCCTTGAATCTATGACTCTCCATGTAGCATTTGAAAAAGTAATAAGATAGTCTAAAGACTCACCGGTCGTTGGCTTGATATCCCCAACCTCCGCAACTTGCTTATTAGCAAGAGCATTGATCAATGATGATTTCCCATGTCCACTCCTTCCCACAAGATAAAAAACCGGTGGCCTGCTCTCATCGATCAGCTTCTTCAGCTCCTCTAACGCAGGGGAAAGCAGCTTGTTTATTACAATATCTCTATACTTTTCGGGAATTACCGATGGCAATAATTCTTCAACTTCTTTAATGAAATCCCTCGTTTTATTTTTATCGATAGCCATCATGCACCTCCTTTTCGGTCTTTTTGAAAGGCATAAAAACATTAGAAATTATTTTTCTAAAATAAACATAATCTCACATCTTCTAAGCGATATCACTGCTCCAGTTCGTTGGCGAATTTAAGGCCTGCTACGAACCAGGTCAAGTGTCAGACGCACAATAGAAAGCGTTGGGGGGAAATTGCCTTGGCCCTGGCCCTTCGGGCCAGGGCCCCGGCGGGATGGACGGTGGGAACACTTGAGGTATTGGGAAGGTTCTGCCTGGTTTCGCAGGGAGGCGGTGCTGGCTTTTCGGAAGATTCACCGAGGGCCGGAAACGGGTGTCGGTGTCTGCAGGAGGGCATGGCCTGCAGGAGGCACGGGGCGGATCTTCGCAGGAGCCGCTTCAGCAGCGATTTTTCGCTCCTGCAGGAGGGCACGAACCGGATTCCGCATTCTTGAGCGTGTTCGCCAGGCGCCGGAGGGGACGCTGCTTCCCGGTGTTCAGAGTTCCTTGATTTCCACCTTGCCGCCCTGCACCCGGAGCCGGAAGACCGTGGTCGGCGCCTCGCCCACCACATAGGTGTCGTTTTCCCGCCGAACCCGGGCGCGCAGGTTCTGATCAAAGCGGACCACGCCTCCCTGCAGCATGGGCTCCACGCGGAAGGCCGCATCGGCGGGCACCTTCAGGTGGATCACGCCACCCTGCACCTCCAGATCGGCCGGGGTCGGTTCCACCAGTTTCAGCACGAGTTTGCCGCCCTGCACCTCGGCCTTCACCGGGCCGCCCTGCTGGCCCGCCTCCAGGGCTCCTCCCAGCACCCTGAGGGTGAGGGGTCCGCTGTGGTCTTCCACCACGCCCTTGCCGCCCCTGAGGTCCACGGTCAGCGCCGCCCGGTGCCGCCGCACCGCCAGGGCTCCGCCTTCCACCGAGAGGCTCAGGGGCAGGTGATCGGGCACCCGGGCGCGGGTGGGGGCGCCCCAGGGCACCGCCGACAGGGTCCAGATCCCCCGGCCCTCGCTCACCTCCCACTGCTCCTCGGCATTGGCGGTGCCTTCCAGGGCGGTGCGCCCGGGCTCGGCCAGCACCTCCACGGCGCCGCCCTTACGGCGGATCTCCAGGTGCTCCACGCCCGAAAGGTCGTACGACACCTCGTGGACCTCCCCGGACGGTGCCGACCGCCAGCCCCGGAGCAGCCCCTTTAGCAGATCCGCCACCCCCACGGTGCGGGCGGTGGCTCCCCCGGCCCGGGGGCTGGCCGAAGCCCGGCCTCCGGCCGCCGTGCCGGACAGCGCCTGGAGCAGGGCCTGGGCCTCCTCTCGGGTGATTTTCCCTTCTTCCAGCATCTTCAAAACCCGCAAACGGGCTTCCCGGCTTGCCATGGCACCCTCCTATTCCAGCCAGATCCGCACCTCTTCTTCGTCGCTCCGGATGTTGACCAGTTCCTCGCCGGCCAGGCCTTCGCCGTCGATCTCCTTCATGGCCTCCTCCAGGTGCTGCATCACCGCCTTCATCTGGTCGGCATCAAACCCCTGGGCGGCCATCTGTTCCCGAACCCGGGAGGGCACGAGGCGGAGCCCCAGGCCCGAGAACTTCAGTGCCCAGGACACGAGGCGCCAGGGGATCTTGATGTTGACCTCCTCCTCGTCGTCCTTCACATAGATCCGGAGCCAGCGAGGCTTGCGGCCGGAGGGCGTTGTGGACTTCCCTTCCTCCTGGCCCCGTCGTTGTTCCAGTGCCTCCAGGAGTTCCACGGCCTCCTGGGCCGAGAGTTTGCCCTCCTGCACCATCTGCAGAATGCGCTGCTGTTCCTTTTCCAGGTCCTTCATGGCACACCTCCTGTTTTAGCGGCGGCCCTTCAGCAGCCGCAGGGCCTCTTCTGTGGTGATCCGCCCCTGTTCCAGGAGATCCAGCACCTCGCCGGGGTCGGGCCCGGGTTCCCCGGGAGCCTCCTCGGCCAGGGGCGCATAGCCCAGGTTTTCCAGAAGCTGGTCCAATCGCGCGCGCGCGGTGGGGCGGGAGATCCCCAGTTCCTGGGCCACCACCGAAAGGGTGCCCCGGCTCCGCAGAAAGAGCCGCAGAAACTGCAGGTCTTCGTCGGCCAAACGGTCAAACTCGGTGGGCGTGAACCGCCCCCGAACCACGGTCCCGCAGTGGGTGCAGTGGTACTCCCGGATTTCCAGTTTGCCACCGCACACCGGACATTGTTCCAGTCGTTGCCGCTTCATGGTGCCATAATGTTAAGCACAGGTTTCCAATTTGTCAAGAGGGGGTGGTCGGAATGGAAAGGCGGGGCGGATCAGGCGCCGGGCGCCGTCTCCAGGGCGGCCTGCAGCGCGCGCTCAAAAAGGCGCACGGTGCGGCGCAGGGGGAACCGGCGGGCCGTGGCCCGGCCGCCTTCGCGCAGCCGCTCCTGCAGGGCCGGATCGGCCAGCACCTGCCGGATCCCCTGGGCCACGGCCTCCGGCGTTTTCTGCACCATCCAGGCGTTTTCGCCGTGGCGGGCGAACTCCCGCACGCCCCCGGAATCCGTGAGCACCACCGGGGTGCCGCAGGCCATCGCCTCCAGGGGCGGCAGGCCGAAGCCCTCAAACAGGGAGGTGTGCACGAACAGATCGGCCGAGCTGTACACCCTGCGCAGGAACGCCGGCTCCAGGTAGCCGAACACCCGGAAGGGCAGGTGGCCGGGCAGCCCCAGGCGGTCGGGCGTGATGCGGCCCACCACCCACACCTCTACAGGCACCGACGCCTTGAGGTGATGCAGGGCCTCCAGAAACAGGTGGGCGCCCTTGCGGCGTTCGGGCCGCCAGAGGAACAGCACCGCCCGCCGGTCGCCCTTGGCCCGCACCAGGTCGGGATCGGGATCCGGCCAGAAGTCCTCCACACCCGGCGGCACCACCTCGCCGGGCAGGCCCAGTTCGTTCCGGAGCCAGGTGGAGGCGAACAGGTACCGCACCGAGGGGTCCTGGTAGGTTTGCCGGGCCAGCCAGTTCAGGGGAAAGGGATAGAACCAGTCTTCCCGATCCTGCACATAGTACAGGAGCGGCACCCCGCGGCGGCGGGCGTAGGAGCGGGCCGGGAAAAAGGTGGGAAAGAAGTTGGCCACCACGGCGTCGCTTGGGGGAATGGCCCGGCCGATGCGGTGCAGGGCCTGCAGCAGGCCGAGTTTGCCGGGGATCCCCACGGCCACGGGCACCACCTGCACCGAGGGGTGCAGGGGCACCGCCGGATTGTAGCGGCTGCCGGGCACCACCACCTGCACCCGGTACCCCTCCTGGGCCAGGTGGTTCATGATGTGGATCAGCACCCGGGCGCCCCCATGATGCAGCAGGGAGAGCATGGGGAAGGTCACCCGGGGGCCGTCAGGCATGGGCCACCTGCTGTTTGATGATGGCCACCACGCGATGGGCCGCCTTGCCGTCCAGCCCGTAGAAGAAGTGGCGCCGGTGTTTTTCCAGGGCCTGC
>WGAB01000104.1 GCA_015489295.1 Caldifarciminota bacterium | reverse complement strand
GCGGCACCGCCAGCACATGGACCCCGGCCGGGAGCCTCCGGGCCGGCCGGTGCCACACCCGGCGGCCCTGCAGGTCGTAGAGGGCCAGGCTCAAAGGTCGGGCCTCGGGCAGGGAAACCTGGAGCCAGGCCCGACGGCGGGCCGGATTGGGATACAACGGACCCAGCCGCAGGACCCGTACCCCGGGTGTACCCTCCTCCACTCCCAGAACATACAGAGGGAGTTCCAGGTACTCTTCGCCGGTGTCGCTGCCGACGGCGACCCGGAGCCGGAGCAACGCGCTGGAATCCTCATAGGTGGGTGCAATCCAGAGCAGGAAGGCCAGGTTGCCCACCGTGTCGTGGGGCGCCAGGACACCTACAGATGCCTCTGCGTCCAGAACCTCCACGTCCTGGGCCAGGCTCTCCAGGTGCAGGGAGATCTCCCGGGCGGTATCCACGCCCGAGTTGGTGATCTCCAGGGTGAGTTGCACGCTGTCGCCGGGCTCCACGATGCCGTTGGCATCAGAGGAGGGGGCGTCGGTCGCCTCCAGGTGGCCTGTGGTGTGCACCCATACGGTGGCCGGGTGGTACGGCGGCTCGGTGGTGACCCGCAGGGCCCGATGAGACGCCAGGGGAGCCGCCTGGGCGGCGTAGCTGTTGTTGTACACATACTGTAGGCCGTCGGCGGCGCCTGGCGCTTCGATGCCCACAGTACACGAAGTGGGGTCGGATACGGTTTCGTAAAAGATGTCAATCTGGCCGTCGCCGGTGGCCGTGGGCCAGTAGGCCGGATCGTAAAACACCACCTGGAAGGTCTCCAGGTGGTTGGGATTGTCAAAGTGGGGCACCTGGTACCATTCCACAATCCACCGGTGGTTCTGGGCGTCGTGCCAGGAGTACACGGAGCCTCCGGCCGAGGGGTCTAAGTCGTCCCAGAAGGGGGCGACCAGGTTCTGGGGCCCGGTGGGATCCGGTATCGGTGTGTTGGCACCGAAGCGATAGGTGGCGCCCCCGAGTTCCAGGAAGCCGTTGGAAGCGATCCCCACCCTGTGGAAGGTATCGCCATAGAACACGAAGGCAAAGGGCAGGGTCAGGGTGGCGGTGTCGGCGTCGGCATGGGCCACGCGTGGCACCTCCTGGCCCGGCCCCGGCGGCGCCAGCTCGGTCCAGGTGAACACCGGTGCCTGCTCCGCCAGGGTATCGGTGTCGTCATAGATGTAGTAGCCGTAGTTGTCCGGCCCTACAGGGCCCGGTCCGGTGGGCGTTCCCCCGATGTGCAGGGATGTTACCACTGTGTCGCGATAGGTGTAGGTCGGGGCCGAGGCGTCCAGGATCAAGGTCAGAGAAACGGTAATGTCGGCCGGGGTTGTGGGGGCGATGGCGACGTGGAAGGGGTTGGTCAGGGCCACGGTATCGCCCGGATTCAAGCCAGGGCCCGAGGCGTCTGGATCGGAAAACGCCACATAGGGATTGGACACCCCTTCCGCGTGGGTGGCCTGGGTTCCCTGGTGCCCCAGGTTGGCGAACACCGGCCGGAGCGCCACGTTCTCGCCGGGCTCTGCGGTGCCGTTGCCGTTGCCCAGCGGCGGCGCATCGTCTACGAGGAGAACCAGAGCTTGGTACCGGGGGGCCTGCACCTGCAGTCGCGGCAAGCCCTGATGCCAGGTGCCCTCCTGCGACTGGAAGGTGACCGCGAACCTCAGGGTATCGCCGTCGTGGAACGAGGGGGTCAGGCGGATCTGCCAGGCCTGGGGCAAAGTGGCCGAGTCTCCGGCTGCAAGCAACGACAGGGTCGCTGTGGAATCCAACAGAGTGATGCCAGGGGTTTGGGCCTCCAGGGTAAGGGTCAGGTTGTGGAGGTCTGCGGTGCCCACATTCTTCACCGTGATGCCCAGGTACGGGACCTCGCCGGGGTTGGGTGCGCCATCGGGCGAAGGGGTCTCACCATCCTCCACAAAAAGACCTAAGGGCAGAGGATACGGCCCCTCGGCGATCACCGGAATGCTGTCCCTCAGGGGACGGAAATTGCGTTTGGTCACGGTAAAAAACAGCATGCCCACCGACAGGTTCTCCACAGGCAGGGTCACCTGCCCCTGGGCATCGGTATAGCCGTAGGCGTACACCGAGGTGTCCTGGTACACGCATACCAGGGCCCCCTGCACGGGCCCGTTCAGGCCTTTCCGGATCACGAAAGAAACCTCCGAAACCGAGGGGCTGAGGGTACCCGGGTGTTCGGCGGTAAGCACCCGGGGCGGCGCCGTGCGGAGGGAAATCTCTGGATCCCCCAGGGTGGTAAAGCCGTTGTAATCCGTGAGGTCGGCGTACATCGCATAGAGGTTCAATCGGCCGTTTTCGCACGCCTGACCGTAGGTTTCCACCATGCTGTCAAACACGGCGGCAAAGAAGCCCTGGGCCACGGCGCTTCGGATGTGGGCCACATGGCTCCGTACCGTAGTGGTGCCGAAGAACCCCACGGCCCCCTTCAGATTGGTGGGGGTTCCTGCGGTCATCCACAGTTCCCCTGCATAGTTTCCACCAAAGGGGTCGATGGTGGCGCAGGTTGTGGACACGACAATGGGCAGCTTGTCGCCGTTGTTGGTCTGGTACGGGTCCACATCAAAGGGCGCCCACCAGGTGCCCACACCCTGGCCCCGGTAAAACACGAAGGAACGGCCGTTGGTGACGGCGTTGACCACATCCTGGGCCGTGTGGCCAGAATCGGCGAAAAAGTGGTCGATGTGCACATAGCCATGGCGGATCATCCGACGAGAGGCGAAGTCCATGTCGGCGTAGTAAATGGAATCATCCTCGTCGCCATCCTCCCGCACGATGGTTACAGCTTTCCAGTACCACAGGGTATCCAGGGCTTCGGCCCGATCGTAGGTGAGGGTTTTGGCCACCATGGTCTGCACCTGCTCCTCGCTGGCAGCAGGAAACCGGCCCGGCAGGAGGTCGTTGAAGATGTCGTTGCCGGCCACCCGCACATAGTAGTTGTCGGTTTCCGGGAAGGGCAGGTGGGTGGCGTCCCCGACAAGGAGCAGGTATTCCGGCCTCGGGTTCCAGGTGTCGTAGGCGTTCTGCACATAGGCGCGGATGCCTGTGGCCGTATTGCCCGCTTCAGAAAGGGGCACCACCCGGGCCAGCATGCCCTTCTGGGTTTTCCAGGCCGCCAGGGGTTCGATGGCCTCCACCCAATCATCGGGCACGATGATGAGGTACCGGGCGCCGTTCAGGGACCGGCCTTCGGGAAAAGCCTGGGGGCGGAGATTCAGGGCCCGGGCGTTCACCACATACCTGTGGTACAGGGGAAGAAAGGCGGGGGCCACCTCCTGGGGATAGTGCCCGCCCTGGGGATAGGTCAGGGTGACCTCGACCGGCACCTGGTCAACCCTTAAAGCCACAACATGGAGATCCCGCAGAATGCCCTCCTGCACGACGGTCACGGAGGTTTCCGGGTGACTGGAGAGGTTCCAGGGGCCAGGAACCGCCACGAGATAGGTGCCGGGTTCATGGACCACAAAGGCAGTTCGATGGGGGGATTGCTGCAGTAGATCCACTCCCTGCACGGGAGTTAAAAACGCCCATAGAGATAGCAACGCCCACATGGTTCACCTCGGTTTGGTAGACTTGCCTGAAGAGGTTTAGGCAGGCCAATTATACGGCGGGGAAAAAGAAAAGTGGGCCTAGGTGGAGTCGAACCACCGACCTCGCGCTTATCAGGCGCGCGCTCTGACCGACTGAGCTATAGGCCCACTTCTGGAGGGACTCATATTATGGCAGGGAGGGCACGACCTGTCAACTCTTCGCATGGGCATTCGCCGCAGTGAGGGTTCCAGGAGTGGTTTGCTTCTTTAACAAGACCTGCAAAATCGCTGTTGATAAGACCTTTACGGCACACGCTCTGTTTTCGCCTTCCCACCCCCATCCCCCAGAAAAACAGGCCAGGGGCCGGCCTCAACGTCCGTTTAGGCCCAGGATTGCCCCGTGGCAACAACACCCCACGATTGGACCCTCTATAATACCCGACAACGGTTTCCGGAGGCGTAAATGGGGAAGCGGAAAGCGTATCGGTCATCCTCCGCTCATCGTTTAAACGCCGGTATCCGCGTACCCCTGTACCTTTTCCTGTTCTTTTCCGCCGTCTATCTGCTTTTGGGCCAGGGGTTATTAAACATCCGTTTCATCTACAAGCAGTCCATTAAGTTTGTTAGCGTCGTGAGCGGGGATGAAACCATACGAGCGGCCCTGACTGAGCGCCTTGTTGAGAACCACACCTTAGAGTTAAACCCCAAGGGGGCTGCTGCACGGATTGTGCCCAAGGGCCGCGGAGGACGCGCCTTCTCCTACTTCGGCATCGCCAAATCGCTGTGGAACATCCCGTTTTTCCTGCTCAGCAAAATCCCTCAACGGTTATCCCTGGCGTTTCGTGGACTCGAAGGGTCATTTATTTCGTTTTCCAACGCCATCCTATCCGCCCTGCTGATCGTAGCCCTCTGGTTCCTGCTCCGCGACCTGGGCTTTTCGGTCCAGAGCACAATGCTCACCCTCTTCACCTACGGATTTGCCACCATGGCCTTCTCCCACGCCAAGTACAATGTCATCGAACCCATGGTTTCCCTCAGCCTGGTGTTGACCTTCCTGTTTCTGTTCCGGTTTCGGCATTCTCACCGATTTCTCCATCTGGTATTGGCAGCCTCCTTCCTGGGCATCGGGATGCACACCCGTGCCTCCACCATCATAGCCGCGCCGCTTGCCGTGGGGTACCTGTGGCTGTGCTTCCGTGACAAGAATCAGCGAAAACTCTTCTGGAAGGCCTCTTCGGTGTTTATCCTCGCCCTGGTCCCCTTCATCGCCCTGCAACTGGCCTACAACTTCTATCGTTACGGGAACCTTCTCGAGTTCGGCTACGGATTGAAGGGCGATCACTTCGTCTTCTCACCCCTTTTCATCCTGCACAATGCGCTCGCCACCTTGGCAAGTCCCTATCTGGGACTCTTTGTGTATGCCCCAGTCCTGCTGTTTTCCCTAACAGGTGCACGGGAATTCTTCCGGAAACACCGGGAGGAGGCCTGGCTCCTCGTGGGCACGGGCGTGGTGTTCTGGCTGTTGTTTGCGGCCTGGTGGTACTGGTTCGCCTTTTACGCGGGAGGCCCCCGATTCCTCGGCCAGATCCACTTTCTGTTCCTGCCCTTCCTGGCTCAGGGCCTGGAACACCGCCACCGCTGGTCCGGGTGGCTCCGGGGGCTTTTCTGGGCAGCCTTCCTGTGGGGCTTTGTGGTGAACGCCCTGTATATTGTGGCGTCTCCACGCCGTGCCCGCTATATAGAGGGGGCGCGGAACCTTATAGAGCACCGCCCCGCAACTCCCCCGAATCCCACTCCACGGGAAGTTTGGAACCCGCTCAATTCTCACATCATTGAACAATTCCAGCAGATGGTGGATATGGTGGTGCAGAAAGAGATCCGAGTCGTTCCGCAACCGGGAATCCGAAAGTTCTACAACACCCCCAACTTCTGGTGGCTGCATTACCGGAACATGGGGGTGTCGCTTCTCTGGATCTACCTGGCCGTTGCGATCCTTTTAGGGCTGGCCCTCTGGAGCGCCGGCCAGCTGAAACGGGCCTACGACCTCTCCGGCAGGGGTCGTTCCGTCAGGCAGCGATAGATCCCTTGCAGCGGTTGCTCAGCCGGGTACCTGCATCACTCCCGGCACCATTTGCCAGGAGCGCGATTCGTGTTCCAGCAACCTCCCGTGCCCTGGTCTACCGCACCAGCAAAAGTTTCCGGGTGGAGCGGTGGTCCTGCTGGCGGAGGCGCACGAAGTACACGCCGGCGGCCACCGATCGGCCTGCATCGTCGCGGCCGTTCCAGGTGACCTCGTGGTGCCCGGCAGGCAGGGTGCCGCGGACCAGGGTCCGCACCCTCCGGCCCGCCGCATCGTACACGGCGAGTTCCACGGCTCCAGCCTTCGGCAATGCAAAGGCGATGCGGGCCAGGGACCGCACGGGGTTGGGATATGGCGGCGCCAGGAAGAACCGATACGCCGGGCCGCTGGCCGTTTCCTCCACCCCGGTCAGGACGCCGAAGAAGTTCAGGAGAGCCTTGATGAAGTTCCCAAGGCTGTGCTCGCCCTGGCCTTCCAGGCCGCCGAGTTCCAGCGACGCCCCCACGGTTCTGTACCCGGCCTCGGTGTTGTCGTAGGCCACGGCACAGTAGTACTCAGGGGACTGGTTTTCCAGCAGGTTCTGGGCACCGGGGGCCGCCTCCAGATGGTCAATCCAGTTGTTCTCGCCCGAGTACGAGAAAAGATACCCCTCGGCGAAGGTGCCCGGAACACCGGCCACGGTGCCGAGGTCACTGGAACCATCCTCAATTGCATCAATACCGAAGTAGGGCCCGAAGTCAAAGGCGCCCACCGAGGGATCGTAGTACCACACATCGCCGCCCTCCATGTACAGGTTGCCGTGGCTCTCCAGCAGGTAGGACACCAGGGCCTGGGCCAGGGGATCGTCTGACTCAATGCGGGTGTTGTTCGGGTAGATTCCCAACAGCACGAAGATGGAGCGATAATAGGGGATTTCCTCCAGGTAATCGCCGGCATCGGTGGCATAGACTCCCACGAGGTCCAGGGAATCGGCCAGGAAGGCACGGAGCCAGGGGCCAGTCAGGGGTGTGGGATCAAGATCCAAGATCAGGAAATCGCCGCCCACCCCGATCAGCACCTCGCCGGAATCGGTGAAACTCTGGAAACCGGTGACCAGTTGCATGCCGAAGGAAAGCAGGTATCGCTGGGGCGTTTCCGGCCGCACAAAGAAGGACAGGGTTTCGGCCAGAGAGGTGTCGCCCGGGGCGAGGGTGCCGAGGGCTGTGGTGGTATTCAACGGAACCATGAGCGTATCACTCAACAGGAGGGTGG
>WGAB01000103.1 GCA_015489295.1 Caldifarciminota bacterium | reverse complement strand
GCCCCAGGTGTTGCCAGATCTGCTCCGAGGATTCCGGCGTAAAGGGCGCCATCAGGATGGACAGCGCCTTGACATACCACAGGCAGTGGGCCAGGGTCCGCTGTGTCGCCGCCGGATCGGTTTTCCGGGTGCGCCACGGCTCGCCCCGGTCAAAGTAGGCGTTGGCCACATCCGAAAGGGCCAGGATCCGCATGAGCGCCTTGCGGAACTCATAGGTTTCCAGGTACTCGGTCACCTCCCGATGGGCCTCCTCCAGGGTTCGCCGCACTTCGGGATCCGGGTCGCTGCCCACCCGGGGGGCTTTCCCGCCCAGGTACCGCTCCACAAAGCTCAGGGTGCGGTTCACGAAGTTGCCGTAGTTGTTGACCAGTTCGGTGTTAACCATGGTCTGGAAGGTGTGGGGATCAAAGTCGGCGTCCTTCTTTTCCGGCAAGATCCGGGCGATGCCGAAGCGGATCATGTCTACCGGAAACCGCCGGGTGAGGTCGTGCACCCACACCGCGTAGTTGCGGGAGGTGGAAAACTTGTCGCCCATCAGGTTCAGGAACTCGTTGGCCGGGATGTCGGTGGGCAGGATGTAGTCGCCGTGGGCCATGAGCATGGCCGGCCAGATCAACGCGTGGAACACAATGTTGTCCTTGCCGATGAAATGCACCAGTTTGGTGTCCGGGTCCAGCCAGTACTCCTTCCAGAGATCGGGCTTGCCCTGTTTCTGGGCCCACTCAATGGTAGACGAAATGTAGCCGATGGGCGCGTCAAACCACACATAGAGCACCTTGCCCTTGGCCTCGGGCAGGGGCACCGGCACGCCCCATTCCAGGTCGCGGGTGATGGCCCGGTCGCGGAGCCCTTCCCGGATCCATTCCAGGGCCAGGCGTCGGACATTGGGTTTCCAGTGTTCCTTGGATTCCAGCCACCGGCGCAGCGGCTCGTTGAAGGCGCTCAACTTGAAAAAGTAGTGGAAGGTGCTGCGTAACTCCGGCGTGGACCCGCACAGGGCGCACCGGGGGTTTACCAGTTGCACCGGCTCCAGCCACCGGCCACACTTTTCGCACTGGTCGCCCCGGGCCTGCTCGTAGCGGCAGTAGGGGCAGGTGCCCACCACATAGCGGTCGGGCAGGAACCGGCGGCACTTGGGGCAGTAGAGTTGTTCCGTGTCCTTGCGGTACACATGGCCCTTTTCGTACAATCGCAGGAAAAAGGCCTGGGCCTGTTTGTGGTGCAACGGCAACGAGGTGCGGGAGAAGTTGTCAAAGTCAATGCGAAGGGCATCAAAGGCCCGCTTGATCTCGCCGTAGTAGTAATCCACGATTTCCCGGGGGTGTTTGCCCTCCAGGTCGGCCCGAATGGTGATGGCCACGCCGTGCTCATCGGTGCCCCCGATGTGGATCACCTGCCGGCCCTGGAGCCGCTGGTACCGCGTGTACAGATCGGCCGGCAGGTAGGCCCCGGCAATGTGGCCCAGGTGGATCGGGCCGTTGGCGTACGGCAACGCACTGGTCACAAGCACTTTGGACATGCCGTTTATTATACGCGAGGCGGCGTATAATTGAGCGCGATGAAACGAAGAATCCCTTTGTCCATCGCCTTCCTCGGCGGTGTCCTGGTGTCCCTCCTGCTGTTTTCCTCCGGGCGAAGGCCCCTGGCCCGGGGTTCCGAGGCCGGGCCGCCGGATTCGCCCGTGGCCAACCAGTTCTACCGGCAGCGGGCTTACCCCCTGGGTATCATCCCCCAGGAGGCCGTGCAGCGGGCCCGGGAGCAGGCCCGGCGACTCCACGAACGCTACGCATCCCGGCTTCGCGAGCGCACCTGGACCCCCGGCGGACCCGAAAACATCGGCGGCCGGGTAACCGCGCTGGCCGTGGACCCCACCAATCCCCAGGTGATCTACCTGGGCGCCGCCGACGGCGGCATATGGAAATCCACGGACGGCGGTGCCCACTGGCAACCCGTAGCCGACCATTTGCCCTCCCTTTCCATCGGGGCCCTGGCCGTGGGGCCCGATGGCACCGTGTATGTGGGCACCGGCGAGGCCAATTCCAGCGGCGACTCCTACGACGGCACCGGCCTGTACCGCTCCCAGGACGGCGGCCAGACCTGGCAGTACCTGGGCCTCGGCCGCACCCGGCACATCGGCCGCATCGTGATCCATCCCCAGAACCCCCAGGTGCTCTATGTGGCCGCCATGGGCGCCCTCTACTCGCCCGATTCCTCCCGGGGCGTGTACCGCAGCACCGACGGCGGCCAAACCTGGCAACGGGTGCTCTTTGTCACCGATTCCACCGGCTGCATTGACCTGGTGATCAACCCTTCCAACCCCCAGGTGCTGTACGCGGCCCTGTGGGAACGGATCCGGCATCCCGACCGCCGGGTCATGGGCGGCCCCACCAGCGGCATCTATCGGTCCGAAGACGGCGGCACCACCTGGACCCCGCTGACCACCGGGCTTCCCACCGGCGCCCAGGTGGGCCGCATCGGCCTGGCCCTCGCCCCGTCCAACCCCCAGGTGCTGTATGCCATCTACGCCGATCGCACCGGCTACTTCCTGGGGCTCTACCGGAGCACCGACGGCGGCGACACCTGGCAACGCCGCGACAGCGACAACTTCCCGGGCTATCTCTATTCCAGCTACGGCTGGTACTTCGGCAACGTGCGGGTGGACCCCCAGAACGAAAACCGGGTGTATGCCCTGGGCATTGAGCTCTTTCGGTCGGACAATGGTGGCGCCACCTGGAACAGTTTGCAGTCCTGGAACCTGCATGTGGACCACCACGACCTGTGGATCGACCCCACCGATCCCGATCATCTGCTCCTCGGCAACGACGGCGGCTTTTACCGGAGCACCAACGGAGGGGCCACCTGGGTCCACGCCGAAGACCTGGCCATCACCCAGTTTTACCGGGTGACCCTCGACCCTCACCATCCCGAACGGCGCTACGGCGGCACCCAGGACAACGGCACCCTCCGCACCCTCACCGGCAACCTGGACGATTGGGAAAGAATCTTCGGCGGCGACGGCTTCAAAACCGTGGTGAGCTGGCAGAACAGCCAGGTGATTTACGTCGAGTACCAGTGGGGCAACCTCTACAAGTCCACCGACGGCGGCTACTCCTTCAACGACGCCACCTGGGGCATTGACCCCAACGATCGCCGCAACTGGGACACCCCCTACGAGATGTCGCCCCACAACGCCCAGGTGCTCTACTACGGCACCTATCGCCTGTACCGCACCCAGGACGGCGCTTCTTCCTGGACCCCCATCAGCGGCGATCTCACCGACGGCCCGGGCACCGGCACCCTGGCGTACCACACCATTACCACCATCGGGCTCTCGCCCTCCGATCCCCAAACCCTCTATGTGGGCACCGACGACGGCCACCTCTGGTACTCCCCGGACGGCGGCACCACCTGGACCCCGGCCGACGCCGGCCTGCCGAACCGCTGGATCACCGATGTCATCGTGG
>WGAB01000102.1 GCA_015489295.1 Caldifarciminota bacterium | reverse complement strand
GTGCGGGGCCTCGGCGAGGCGGGGCCAGAGGTTGGGCGGCGGGCCGGCCTCGGGAACGCCCGGGCCCGGGGTCACGCGGAGAGCCGCCCGGTGCAGGTTCGGCAGCACCTCCCGGCGGAGGTCCTGGTGCAGGGTTGCCACCAGATCGCGGGCCTCGGCCGGGCTCAGGAACCGGCGTCGCCGCACGGGTTCGTCTTCCTGGACCTCCCGCCAGAGTACCATGAAGCGGTGGTCCAGGCCGCGTTTGTAGGTTTTGCCGTACCGGAGGGCGTGGAACGGCCGGCCCTCGGCGTCAAAGGAGTACACGCGGGCGGGGTCCAGCCCTACGGTGAGGGCGCCGGGTTTGAGGTGCAGGGTAAGGGGCAGCATGGCGGGGCTAATAGCCCAGGCGCCGCAAGAAGTTCACATCCTTCCGCCAGTGTTTGCGCACCTTCACCCAGAGTTCCAGGTGCACGGGCCGGCCCAGGAAGGCCTCAATCTCCTGGCGGGCCTGGATGCCCACGCGCTTCAGAGCTTCGCCCCCCTTGCCGATGAGGATGCCCTTCTGGCTGTCGTGCTCCACATAGATGATGGCCCGGATGTAGTCCTTGCCGCCGTGCTCCGGGTCCTGCTCCACGAACTCGTCAATCTCCACGGCCGTGGCGTAGGGGATCTCCTGGCGGTACAGTTGAAAAATCTTTTCGCGGATGATCTCGGCCACGAAGAAGCGCTCGGGCTGGTCGGACACATAGTCTTCGGGGTACAGGGCCGGGCCCTCGGGCAGGTACTTGACCACGAGGTCCAGCAGCCGGTCCACGCCGTCCAGTTTGAGGGCGCTGATGGGCACGATCTCCAGGAAGTCGTACTTCTTGGACCACTCCTCTATCAGGGGCAGGAGGTCCAGTTTGCGCACGGTGTCCACCTTGTTGATCACCAGGATGGTGGGCTTCTTCTTTTCCTTGATGCGTTCCAGCACAGCGAGGTCGCCGGCCTTGATACCGTAGGGTTCCACCATGAAGAGCACGAGATCGGCCTCCTCGATCACCTCACGCACCCGCTGGAGCATGAGTTTGTGGAGTTCGTACTGGGGTTTCTGCAGGTAGCCGGGGGTGTCCAGGAAAATGGCCTGATAGTCGTCGCCGGTCAGCACGCCGATGATGCGGCTGCGCGTGGTTTGCGCCTTGGGCGTCACGATGGACAGTTTGGTTTGCAAAAGGCCGTTGATGAGGGTGGACTTGCCCACATTGGGCCGCCCCACAATGGCCACATAGCCGGTTTTGAATGCCATAGCCCGGAATTATACGCCGGAGGCGAGGGGCGGGAAGCCCGGGCCGGGGGTGAAGTCCAGGTCCAGCCGGGGAAACCGCCGGAGGCTGAGGAAGGGCGGCGGCGCCCGGCCCTCGTGCAGGGCCTGGGCCACGAGTTCGGCGTAGCCCGGGGCCCGCATGATGCCGTAGCCGTTGAAGCCGGTGAAGATCCAGAGGTTCTCTACGCCGGGATAGGGGCCGGCCAGGGGAAACCGGTCGGGCGTGCCGGCCAGGAGCCCGGCCCAGCCGCGACCCAGGCGGGCTGTGTCGGCAAAAGCAGGAAAGAGGTCGCCCAGGACACCGGCCACCTCCTGGAAAAAGGCCTCGTCGGCCTGCTCGGGGAAGGCATCGGGCTGGAACTCGCCAATCCGGGTGCCGTCGCCCACGATGTACTGGCCCGTGCTTTCGGGGATCCAGTAAACGCCCGAGTCCATGTCGTAGAGGCCGGGCAGGCGCTCCGGAAGCACCAGCCGGGCGGCCTGGGCCCGGTAGGGCTTGAGGGGCAGGGGCTTTTGCAGGGTGGCCTGGAGAAACCGGGCGGTCCACACCCCCAGGGCCAGCACCACGAGATCGTAGGTCTCCCGGCGGTACCGGGTGTGCACCTCCACGCCGTCGGCGTGGAGGTGGAGGTGTTCCACGGCCTCGTAGAGGTGCACCGGTGTGTGGGTGGCCCGGAAAAAGGTGTAGAGCGCCAGGGCGAAGGCCGAGGGGTCCACATAGCCGTCTTCGGGCGAGAACAGGGCCTTCTGAAGGCCCTGGGGCCGGGGGAAGCCCGGGGGCAGGCCCTCTTGAACCGGCAGGCCGGCGCTGCGTACCCGCCGGTACACCGCGTCCAGGGCCCGGACTGAGGGGTCGCTCCGGGCGAGGCGCACGAGGCCGGTTTTCCGGAACCGGAAGATGCCGTGGGACTTCTCCTCGGCGGTGGCATACAGGCGGCGCGCCCGCTGCACGGCCTCCAGGTCTTCGTCGTGGTCCAGCAGGAAGGTCAGGATGCCGGCGGCGCGGCTGGTGTTGCCTGCCACGAGGGCGCCGCGGTCATACAGGTGCACCTCATGCCCCCGGATTTTCAGGTGGTACGCCAAGGAAAGGCCGGCGATGCCGGCCCCCAGAACGCCGATTTTCATCGCCTATAATCTACGGGAGATGGCATCCGATCCCAAGGAGGTTTCCAGCCCGCCCTTCCGCAACCTCCGGATGCTGGTGCGGTTGCTGATCCTGGCCCGGTGGCTCATCCTGCTGATCGCCGGGCTGGTGTTTGCCTTCGCCCTGCCCCGGATTCCCAGCCGCTGGAGCCCCTTCCAGGCGATTTTGTTTGTGGGGGTATACAGCCTGGTGGCCAGTTTGATCGCGCTGAAGCGGCCCCGGAGCCTGGTCCGCCGTTCCTGGCTCTGGCTGCTGTGGGATGGGGCCGTGGCGCTGGGAATCCTGCCTTTCACCGGGGGCTACATGAGCCCCTTTTTCCTGCTGGTGCTCCTGGTGGTGCTGGAAATCGCCCTGTTCTT
>WGAB01000101.1 GCA_015489295.1 Caldifarciminota bacterium | reverse complement strand
GTCACGGGGAGGGTAATCTGGAGGAGGGTCGCCGTGCGATCCAGAGAATTCTTGTGGAGGGGAGAGACGACGGCAGGTGGGGTGGCACCCAGTGGTGTTTATTCCCTGTGGTCTACGAAGGCCGGCGCCTTTCCCACGCGGTTCCTGTACATCAAACCCTGAATCCAGGGTAATTCGGAAATATGGCCTTCAGCCGAAGGCGGCAGGGGGATCCAGAAGGGTCCCGCTCATCAATAGCGGCTGCAGCACATGCTGCAGAACCTGCCGCTGACCTCCGTGCAGCCTTGGTCCCGCTCATCAATAGCGGCTGCAGCACCTTCTTGTCTTAAAGCCGTTTCCAGCTCCGCCGAATCCTCCGAGGGGGATCGGCGACAACGAAGGCCCGGGTACCTCCGGTATACCTGAGAAGCCTGGAAGCATAGGAACGGTTGTGCCCGGTGAGCCGGGTGAACTCGTCCAGGATCCTGGTCTTCTCCCTCCTCGTGGTGGCCTTCCGGTACCTCCTGGCGTAGATTTGGATCATTCTCTTTCGGGTCATCCGATCCAATTCTTGCCTCATGTCGGTTCACCTCCCCGGGTCTGATCGTACCGGGGTGGTTTGTGCACTCCTCCGTGTAGATTCTTAAAGGAGCCAACGATGGGGCATTCGTATAGATTTTCTGTGAGCCATTGCAGGGCCTTGACAGGGGGAGGAGCGGCACCTATACTAACTGACCAGTTAGTCATGGAACCCAAAACCACAACTCGGGATCGCGCTCGGGAAATTCTGGAGGCGGCCTACCGGGCCTTTGCCCGCGACGGCTATCACCATACCACCATGGACAAAATCGCCGCCCGCGTGGGGGTCACCAAGGGCACCCTGTACCTCTATTACCGGAGCAAGGCCGACCTCTTTGTCTCCGTGCTGGAGGACCGTCTGAGCCACCTGGAACACCGGATCCGCCACGCCATCGATACCTCTCCCACCCCCAAGGAGGCCGTGGAACGCATCACCCACGAACTCGCCACCTATTTCCGCCGGGAACGCAATTTCCACTCGGTGTTCGTCCACTCCTACGCCCCCCTGCCTCCGGAGGTCCGCAAGAAGATCCGCCAGCGCATCCTGCCCCTTCTGGATCGCATTGAACTGCTGGTGACCGAGGTTATGGACCAGGGCGTAAAGCGGGGCCAGTTCCGGGAACACCTGCCGCCCCGGCTCATGGCCCTGGCCTTCGTATGGATGGTGCGCGGCATGCTCCGGTACCACGCCAAGTCGTCGGTGCTGGCCCGGGTTTTCTCCGAGATCTTTCTGTACGGCGTGCTGCGAGAGGAGGTGCGGGATGCTTCCAGCAATCCTGCTTAGCCTCTGGCTCCAGGGCGCCACACCCCTTCCCCTGAGCCTGGATTCCTGCCAGGCCCTGGCCCGCCGCAACGCCTACAGCCGGGCCGCCCGGCTCCAGGTACAGGCCGAGGAGGGCGCCCTGCAGAGCACCCGCGCCAGCCTGTGGCCCACCCTCGAGGCCCAGGCCGGCTATGTGTACAACTCCTATGTGCAGTCCTTTACCCAGCGCATGATCGTGGGCTTCGACCCCGCCACCGGCCGCCCCCTGTTCCGCGAGATTCCCCTGGAATTCGGCCGGCACCACTCCTACCAGGTGGCCTTCAACCTGCAGTATCCCCTCTTTACCTGGGGCCGGCTCCGCAACCTCGTGGCCGCCCAGGAGGCCCAGGTGCAGGCCCAGCGCCTCCAGGCCCGGCAAACCGAAGAGCAAATGGCCCTGACCGCCGCCCAGCTGTACCTCAACCTGCTGGTCCTGCGCTCCGGCCTTGCTATCTCCCGGGAACTTTTGGAAAACCTGAAAACCCACGAAGCCCTGGTGCGCGAACGCTACGAGGCCGGCCTGGCCACCCACCTGGAACACCTCCAGGCCCAGGTACAACGCCAGAACGCCGAAACCCAGTACCACAGCCTGCAGAGCACCTATCGGAGCCTCCAGGATCAACTGCGGGAGTTCCTGGACCTGCCGGACAGCGTGCTGCCCGAACCCAGCGATTCCCTGACCCCGCCGATCCTGCCTCCCCTGGTCCACTACCTGCAACAGGTCCGGGATCGCCTGGACCTCGCCCTGCTCCAGACCCAGCGCCGCCAGCTGGACGCCCTGTACCAGGCCGCCGACAACAGCAACAAACCCTCCTTGGTGTTCCAGGCCAGTTACCTGATCCGCAAACCCCAGGGGTTTGAAGGCACCTGGGGCTCCAGTTACACCCTCACCCTGGGGTTCCAGATGCCCATCTTTGACGGCTTCAAGCGCGAGGGCGACCTGCGGCGCCTGGGCGCCCTGCGGGACCTTCAGGGCCTCCTGTACCGCAAACGGCTCCACGAAGCCGAGGCCGAGGTCCGTCGCCTGTACCGCGAGGCCCAGGTGGCCCGGCAGGAGTACGAGGCCCAGCAGGCCAACCTCCGCCTGGCCCGGGAGGCGCTGCAGGTGGCCCAGGACCAGTACGAACAGGGCCTGATCTCCCAGATGGAATACCTGCAGGCCCAGAACACCTACGCCCAGGCCCGGTACGCAGCCCTGCAAACCCTCGCCCAGTTCCATCTCAAGAAGCTGCTCCTGGAACAGGCCGCCCGGGTGGGCAGCGGCACCCAGGGATTCCAGCAACCGCAAGGAGGAGAAACCCATGAGAGCCCGTCGTTTTCGGCTCCTTCTATGGACGCTGGGCAGCGCAATGCTGCTCAGCAGCCCGGTGGCCTGCCGTAAGCCCGGCACCCCCCAAAAGGCCGAACGCCCTGTGACCTTTGCCGTGCCGGTAGTGCATCCCCAGGTGGAGCCCCTGGTGAAATGGCTCGCCTTCACCACCCGACTTCGGGCCCCGGTGGCGCCCGTGCTGCCCACCGTGGCCGCCCGGTTCCAGCGGTTCACCGTAGCCGAGGGCGCGTGGGTGAAAAAGGACCAGGTGGTGGCCCTCCTGGACCGCAGTATGCCCGGCCTGAAGTTCCAGGAGGTCAAGGTGCTCGCTCCGGCCATCGGCCGGATCCATCTTCACGACCTGGACCCGGGCACGCCCGTGGCGCCCACCACACCTATCGCCGAAATCTACGAGCCAGGCCCCCTGCGGTTCACCCTGCTCCTGCCCGAGGCGTACCACGATGTGCTGAAGCCCGGCGACCGGGTTCGGGTGATAGCGGGAGCCGACACCCTGCCCGCCCGCAT
>WGAB01000100.1 GCA_015489295.1 Caldifarciminota bacterium | reverse complement strand
GTTGTAGGAGCCCAGAAGTTCGCCCCGCTGGGCCCAACACACGGCAGCGGGGTTGTAGTAAATGCTTGCGGCGGTGCCGTCGGCAGCGGTATAGGCCCGGCCCAGGCCAAAGGTCTGGGCTCCAAAGCCATAGGTAAAGATTTCTCCCGGTGTTCCAGCATCCCAGGCGGAAACCAGCAGCAAAACCAGCAGCAGGTTCATCGGACCACCCCCAGGGTTCGGTACCGGGTATACAGTGCCTGGCCGCCGCCGTAGAAGATGATGTACACATCGTACACGCCGCTTGCCACTTTCTGGCCCTTGAGGTTTCGGCCGTCCCACTGCACCACGTTCATCTGGCCGGGGATAGCGCCAGCCTCGCCCCGCGGGATTTCTTTGTACCACACGGGCTCGCCGAAGGGGGTGTAGATTTCAATGCGCACCTTGCTCAGGCTGGCACTGTAGCGGGCATAGATTTTGTAAGCAATGTTGACCACCGGGTCGCGCGACATGATGAAGGGATTGGGAAAGATCTTCCACACATTTCCTGAAAGTCCCAGCACATACACCCAGGTGGTGTCCCGCAACGTGTCGGCCGTGGCCTCAATCCACACAGTATCCCCCATGTCGGTCACACTGGGGATCAGGAGCACGTAGGCTACGCCGTGGTTGTCGGTGACCCCGATAGGAGGCCGGAGTTGCGAGCGGCCGTTCAGCACCTGAAAGTGCACCGTTTTCCCGGGAATAGGATTGCCCGAAGCGGTGGTGAGCCGGGCGTAAATCTTGCTATAGTCCTGAGACCGGATGTTGGCAGGTTCCGCCCAGGTTTCCAACCCGCCGGCTCGGGGCACGATCCAGAGGGGGGTACCGTAGGGGGTGTTGTAGTCTTCCAGGTCCAAATCCTGGGCCAGTACCCGATACAGCCCACGGTCATGGGCCACTACGGTGAATCGAGTGGTCAGGTTTTCCAGGGGTTTTGGACCGTCGGTTTCGGCCACATCGGCCGTATATACCGCGTAGGCGTAAACATCTATCTGATCGCCCAGAAGGGGCGAGAAGTCCTGTACTGGATTGTAGGCGGCATCCACCACATAAACATCCACGGGAAAGGGCTGTTCCAGAGGCTGGGGGCGGGCCTCGCCTCCCTTGCCTGGAGCCAGCCAGGTGTTCTCGGTGGTGTCACCGGGCAGGAGCGTTTCGCCAGGAAGCACCGGCAACAGAAAGGCCGGCGGCCCGGCCAGGACCGTTACCAGAGTTGAACTGTCGGGCTGGGGCAGTCGGACCCCCTGCGCCAGGATCCGGGTTTGGGCAGCGGCCACGCGCGGCGAGAAGTACAGGGAATCGCCGACTCCGGTGAGGACCGGCCGCACCGGAAAACGAGCAAAGGGGTTCTCGCCCTGCAGGTTCCGACAGGTGAACACCACGGTGTCCGAGTCCGGCACCGGATTGTAGTAGGCATCGGTGAGGCGCGCAAAGAACCTTACGGTATCCGGAGCCAGGTAGAAACCCGGATCCGGCGTGCCACGTTTACCCTCCGGGGTACCCGGAAACGGTGTTTCGCCGGGCAGCAGGATCTGCACATGGGCATAGGGACCCGGCAGCACCAAAAGGGGATCCGAGGTGTCGGTCAGGGCAGGGGTTTCGCAGATCAGGCGAAGCGAATCGGCCAGGTACACCGAGAGGTCGGTTTCGGCGATGCCAGCCTGGAACTGCACGGTGGTGGGATACAGGTAGAAGTCGCCAGTGGTGTCCGGGCCCAGCACATAAAGGTGGCCGGTTTCGTTGAAGGTAGGGTCAATAAAGCCACTGCCGGTAAGGGCGTTGATGCGCAGGTGAAAGGTACTGCCTACCTGAGGGGTGCCGGAGATCAGGAAGTCAAATCGGGTCGGTTGGCTCCAGAGCACGGGAGCCACAGCAAGGAGAAGGACCCAGAAAAAACTGGCTGGGGGACAGGGATTCGAACCCCGACTTCCTGGTCCAGAGCCAGGCGTCCTGCCGTTAGACGATCCCCCAGTAGATGACAAGCCATGCACAAAACCGTGTATGTTCACCAGTCCCGCTCGCTTTTTAGAGGGGAAACGGCCCCACCGGGACTCGAACCCGGGTCTCCTGGCTGAGAACCAGGTATCCTAGGCCGCTAGACGATGGGGCCGTTTGCAGCCGGTTATTATAGGCACGAATCCCCGGTGCGTCAATCAGGGGGAGTAGATGCGCCAGGGGGCGGGGACGAATTAGAGTCCGAGATCCGACGCTAAGTCTCTGTCTTCCAACAACTTCCTCCCCCTGAGGGGGGAGGATTGAGGTGGGGGTGCTCCGTTGGAGCCGCTTTAGCGGCGATTTTTCTTGAATCCGCCAGGCTTAGGAGGGCCCCGAACTGCGGATCGCGGCCGAAGCCGCTCCTACCGGGTAAAAATTGCTGGGGATCGGCCCTGTCGGAGCCGCTTCTGCGGCGACCAAAGCGCAGCCAACGCCATACAAACGTCGCGGACCTGCAGAGCGCCGCGGCCCAGAGAAAAGGCCGGTTCATTGCATTCGGAGAAGGGGCGGCATACAATTTCGCAATGCTGCCGCTGTTCCTTGCCCTTCTCCTGAGCCAGGGACCTGGAGATTCTTTGAAGAGCCTACCCATCGTGCCTCTCCCCGTGCCTTCGGTGCGAGCCTACGACACCCCCAACGACGCCGGGGGCGGC
>WGAB01000099.1 GCA_015489295.1 Caldifarciminota bacterium | reverse complement strand
TGGCGAACATGATCTGGTGGTCGTTCAGGAAGTAGGAGCAGGTGGTGCGCCCTTTGCCGGTGGACACAAGGCGCAGGATCTTTCCGGTGGTGTCCATCAGGAAGATCTGGTCGCAGGCGAAGGAATCGCGGGTGGACTGGAAGGTGATGAGCGAGGCGTCGGGGCTAAAGTAGGCCTCGGCGTTGTGGCCCTTGGTGGTCAGGCGTTTGACATGCTTCAGGTGCACCTCCCGGGGGTCGCGGTAGGTTTCGCGGGGCGGCATGCACTGGCTGGCCAGCAGGGCAAAGAGGGCCAGGGTTCCGAAACCCAGGAAACGTCCGTTCATCGGGTCCTCCTTTGCTTTGCCCTAAATCTGCGGCAAAACCCCTCGAGGGTCAATCCCCGCCATACAATTAGGGGGAGGTGCCTGCGTTGAGAACGGCGAAAAACGGCCATATCATACATTCCCTGACAAAAATGCTCAGGTATTAAGGAGGCATGGACCATGGCTGACCTGGAGATTCGGAACCTTCGCGTGGCCATCGAGGGCAAGGAGATCCTCAAGGGCATCTCGATGGCCATGAACAAGGGGGAGATTCACGCCATCATGGGGCCTAACGGCTCCGGTAAGAGCACCCTGGCCTTCGTCCTGATGGGGCATCCCAAGTACGAGGTCCTGGAAGGCGAGGTGCTCTTCAAGGGGAAAAACATTCTGGAGCTGGAGCCCAACGAGCGGGCCAAACTCGGCCTGTTTCTGGCCTTTCAGTACCCTGTGGAGATCGAGGGGGTGACCCTTTCCCACTTCCTCTGGACCGCCTATCGGGCGCTTCATGGCAATGGTGAAGCCCGGATCTCTCCCCAGGAGATCAAGGAGTTCCGCCGGCGTCTTCAGGAGAACCTCAAGAAGCTGCAGCTGGACGAAAGCTTCGCCCAGCGGCACCTGAACCTCGGGTTTTCCGGCGGCGAGAAGAAGCGTGCAGAGATCCTGCAACTCCTGATGCTGCAGCCGGAATTCGCCATCCTGGACGAAACCGACTCGGGCCTGGACATCGACTCCCTCAAGATCGTGGCCGAAGCCGTGCAGAGCCTGCGGGGCCCGAACTTCGGCGCCCTGGTGATCACCCATTACCAGCGGATCCTGCACCACCTCAAACCCGACTTCGTGCATGTGCTGGCCGACGGCCGCATCGTGGCCTCCGGAGGCCCCGAACTCGCCGAGGAACTGGAAAAGAAGGGGTACCGGTGGCTCACCGAAGCCCAGGGGGTGTGAGTATGCCCGAAAAGAAGCCTGACCAGGACATCTTTACCGTCGACACCTCCAAGTATGACTTCAAGGACCCCGAGCGCTATGTGTACAAGGCCCGCAAGGGCCTGAGCCGGGAGATCGTGGAGGAGATCTCGTACATCAAGGGCGAGCCCGACTGGATGCGGGAACTCCGACTCAAGGCCTACGAGGTGTTCCTGAAAAAGCCGATGCCCACCTGGGGAGCCGATCTCTCCGGCATCAACTTCGACGACATCATCTACTACGCCCGCCCCACCGACCTGCCTGCCCGTACGTGGGACGATGTGCCGGAGTACATCAAAAAGACCTTTGAGCGCCTGGGGATTCCCGAGGCCGAGCGCAAGTTCCTGGCCGGCGTGGGCGCCCAGTACGAGTCCGAGGTGGTGTACCACAGCATCCGCAAGGACCTGGAGGAGAAGGGCGTCGTGTTCCTCAGCATGGACGACGGCCTCAAGCAGTACCCGGACCTGGTCAAGGAGTACTTCGGCACGGTGGTGCCCTACGACGACAACAAGTTCGCGGCCCTCAACACGGCGGTCTGGAGCGGAGGGTCCTTCGTGTATGTGCCCAAGGGCGTGCATGTGGAGTTTCCGCTGCAGGCCTATTTCCGCATCAATGCCCAGAACATGGGGCAGTTTGAGCGCACCCTGATCATCGTGGAGGAGGGCGCCTCGGTGCACTACATTGAGGGATGCACGGCCCCGGTGTACGCCGCCCAGTCGCTGCACACCGCCGTGGTGGAGGTCATCGCCAAAAAGGGCAGCCATGTGCGGTACACCACCATCCAGAACTGGTCACGGGATGTCTACAACCTGGTGACCAAACGGGCGGTGGCCTATGAGGACGCCGTGGTGGAATGGGTGGACGGCAACCTGGGGTCCGGCGTCACCATGAAGTACCCCGCGGTCTACATGCTGGGCAAGGGCGCGCGGGCCGACATCCTGTCCATCGCCCTCGCCACCAAGGGGCAGCACCAGGATGCCGGGGCCAAGGCCGTGCATGCGGCCCCCTACACCTCGTCCACCATCGTGTCCAAGTCCATCAGCAAGGACGGCGGCCGGTCGTCCTATCGGGGCCTGGTGCGGGTGTATCCGGGTGCCGTAGGCAGCCGCTCCAGCGTACGCTGCGACGCCCTCATCCTGGACGAGCACTCCCGCAGCGACACCTACCCCTACATTGAGATCGAAGAGGAAGAGGTGGACATCGCCCACGAGGCCACCGTCGGCCGGATCGGCGAAGACCAGATCTTTTACCTCATGAGCCGTGGGTTGACCGAATCCGAGGCCTACACCCTTATCGTACTGGGGTTCATTCGGGAGTTCACCAAACAGCTGCCCATGGAGTACGCCGTGGAACTTAACCGTCTGATCGAGCTGGAAATGGAGGGGTCCGTAGGATGAAGGCCCAAAACGCGCTTCCGCTGAATGCCGACACCGTCCAGGAAATCTCCCGGGTTCACAACGAGCCAGCGGCGTGGTTGCAAAGGCGGCTGGAGGCCTGGCAGCGGGTCGAGGCCCTGCCCTGGCCCGAGTCCCGGTACACCCGATTCCACGGCCTGAACCTGGACGACTTCCAGACCTTTGTTCCGGGCACCTCCTTTATGCCCCTGTTGCCGGCCCATTTGCGGGAGATCCTGCGGGATCCCCGCAACAGCGTGGCCGTTCAGGTAAACGCCGAGGTGGTCCTGGTGCGCCTCTCCGAGGAGTACCGGCAGGCGGGCGTGGAGGTGCTGGACTTTGATGTGGCCCTGCGCCAGGATCCCGACGGGGTGGCTGCCCGCTTCGGGAGCCTGGTTCCACCTACCGAAGACCGGTTCGCCGCCCTGGTCCACGCCCTCCACTCGGGGGGCCTGTTCGTCCGGGTGCCCGAAGGCCGCACCCTGGAGTCTCCCCTGTACGTGCTGCACATCCTCACCGATCCCCAGAGTGCGGTGTTCTCCCCCACCCTTGTGCTGGCCGAGCAGGGGAGCCGGCTGGATCTCGTGTTTGAAACCCTTTCCGGCCCCGCCGCAGAACCTGCCCTGGTGGCAGGTACCCAGGAGATCTTCGTGGGCGCTGGTGCCCGGGTAGGCATCCATCGGATTGAGAACTGGAACCGGAAAACCTGGGTGGCCTTACATCGTCGGGCACAACTGGCCCCCGGGGCCTCGGTCCAGTGGGCCACGGCCTGGCTGGGTGGACGCCTCACCTACAGCCGTATGCAAACCCTGCTGGAAGGAGGGGACACCCAGGCCGACGATGTGCAGGTGTTCTTTGCCGATCAACGCCAGCACTTCGACCTCTCCACCCTGCTGGACCACCGGGGGCTCAGGACCCGGGGAAACGTGCTGGCCAAGGGCGCTCTGCGGGATCGGGCCCGGTCGGTGTTCTACGGCATGATCAAGATCGAAAAGGGTGCCCAGTTTGCCGATTCCTACCTGGCCGACCACTCTCTGATCCTGAACCGGGGGGCCCATGCGGATTCTGTTCCGGGCCTGGAGATCGAGGCCAACCAGGTACGGGCCACCCACGGCGCAACGGTCAGCCGGATTGACCGGGAAAAGGTGTTCTATCTCCAAACCCGGGGGCTCTCGGAGGAGGAGGCCCGAAAGACCATTGTGGTGGGCTTCCTGGCTCCTGCCGTGGAGAAGATTCCGGTGGCCGCGGTACGGGAACATCTGCAGGCCCTTCTGGAGCAACGCTGGCACAAGGGGGCGTAACCGTGAAGGTCCGGGTGGGAAAAGCGGAGGAGTTTGCCGAAGGAACAGTCCGGTCCGTGACGATCTCCCCGGACCTGCAGATCGCCGTTTTTCGGGTGCAGGGAAGGTTCTATGCCCTGGAGGACCGCTGTAGCCACGAGGATGCCCGCCTTTCCGAGGGCGAAGTCGTGGAGGGGTGCTGTGTGAAGTGCCCTCGACACGGCGCCAAGTTTGACCTGGCTACCGGGCGGGCCCTGACGTTGCCCGCCGTGTTGCCGGTGCGAACCTTTCCGATCCACATCAAAAACGGGGATCTGCTGGTGGAGATCTGATCAGGCGGCTGCGCCTTCCGCAGTTCAGAGCCCGTAAAGCCGCTACCAGAAAAGACACGGCGATTGAGCCGCCGGGTTCCGCGCCCGTGATGACCGCGGTTCCCAGCCTAATCGGCGTTCTCGGGCTCCTCTTCCTCCACGTCCCACACCCAGGCGTAGAGCTTCGGTTGCCCGAGCCGCGGGTGGGGGAGTTCAAACATGTATTCCGAGGGGTCCAGGTACGGGCCCGGGATCAACTCCTCGGGGACCACCAGGGCGTGGCAGTGTTCGCAGTAATACTCCCAGTTTCGGTACGGGTACTCCAGCCGGAACACCACGTTGTGGCACTTGGGGCAGGTGTGTTCCAGGTCTTCGGTGGCCTCCAGGGCTTCCAGTTCCTCCAGGCGGAAGTTCTTGAGGGTGCCGAAGTACTCTCCGAGGAGGGTACCACCGGTGAAACCCGCGATGAGCAACCAAGCTATGAGGAATGGAGCCAGCAGAAAAAGGATTTTCCCGACAGGGGTATCGTGGAGTAAGAAAACTGCTGCGGTATAGAGGAGCGGGTAGAAGAGGAGGGCCACACCCCGCGTCGGCCGACGCATCCCGTTCACCTCCCTCTGTTCGACGTTGCGACAGAAGAGGTCTGCGCCCCTATTTTAAGGGAAACCACAAAAAGCCTGAGGGGTCAGGAGCAGGAGTCCCTGGGGATTCCCTCAGTCCCCCAGTTTTTCGCTGCTTTGCCGGAACAGGATCCGGAAGTTTCCTTCGCCCAGGATGCGGGCCAGCTCCTGGAACACACCGGGTGACAAGCTCCAGTGGAGATTCTTGGCCACGTAGGTGCCCATTCCCGGGATCCGGAAGAACACAGGGAGTCGGCCCCGATGCCGGGCCTCCAGGTCGCGCAGTTTGGGGATCAATTCGTCCACGCGATCCAGATCGATGTTCAGAAGGAACCCCCGGGCCAGCCGGCTCACGGCCGCCTGTAACGGTTCCAGATGCTGGATCCGGAGGCGTGCCCCTGCCGAGTCCCGATCTCCGGAAAGCCGTGCCTCCAGGTAGTACACCATGCCCGGCCGGGGCTCGGAGCTCTGGTTGGAGCCATTGGGGAACATCACGGCCTCAAACTCGCCCTCCAGGTCCTCCAGAACCAGCACCAGATAGGGCCGTTTCTGGCGGGAGGTTTTCTTGTTGACCCGGACCAGCACCCCGGCCATGCGCACCTGTTCGAGGTCGGTTTCCTCCAGATCGGCCGACGTCTGGAGGTCCAGGGCCGCCAGCAGGGGGCGGTAGGGATCCAGGGGATGGGCCGTGAGGTAAAAGCCCAGGGCCTCCTTTTCCATGTCCAGCCGCAGTTGGAGAGGGAAGGGAGGCTTGGGTTCCTCCTGGGAGGGTGCCGGGGACTTGCCCGGGGCCTCGAACAGGCCGGGCAGGGCAGACACGGGCTGGCTCCGCCGACCCCCGCGGTTTTCCAGTTTCTTCAGGAGATACGCCCGATTGGGCTCCAGGGTATCGAAGGCCCCGGCCTTGATCAGCTGTTCCACCACCTTTTTGTTGGCGGCCCGCCGGGGCGCTCGCTGCAGGAAGTCCTCAAAGGATTCAAAGGGCCGAGGGGCCCGGGCCTTCAGAATCTCCTCCACCGCACTCTTGCCCACCCCCTTGATGGCGCCCAGGCCAAACAGGATTTCGCCGGTTTCCAGCAGCCGGAAATGGTACTCGCTGCGGTTGATGTCCGGGGGAAGCACGCGCAGCCCTTCCCGCCGGAGCGCGAGGATGAGGCGGTAAATCTTCTTCTGGCTGTCGTTGGCGTGCATCTCCGCCGACAGGTTGGCCGTGGCGAACTCCGGCAGGTAGTGGGCCTTCATGTAGGCGGTCCAGTACGAGATCACCGCATAACCGGCGGCGTGGCTCTTGTTAAACCCATACTCGGCAAAGGGAATAATGGACTCGATGAGCTGCTGGGCCTTTTCCCGCGGAACCCCTCGTTTTGTGGCGCCCTCGATGAAGCGCTGGATCTGCTCCTGCATTACGTCCATCTTCTTTTTGCCCATGGCCCGCCGCAGGATGTCCGCCTGGCCCAGGCTGAAGCCGGCTACGCGCTCGGCGATCTGCATTACCTGCTCCTGGTACACGATGATGCCGTAGGTCTCCTTGAGGATGTCCTCCAGCTCGGGCAGCAGATACTCGATCTTTTCCCGACCGTGCTTTCTCCGCACGTACCGGGTCGTCATGCCCGATTTCAGGGGCCCCGGGCGGTACAACGCCAGGATCGCGATGATCTCCTCGATGCTGGAGGGTTGCACCGAGCGAACCAGTTCGGTGAATCCCCGGCCTTCCAGCTGGAACACCCCCCAGGTGTTGCCCCGGCTCAAAAGTTCGTAGGTTTTGGGGTCGTCCAGGGGTACCCGTTCCAGCGAGAACTCGGGGTTCTTGCGTCGGACCATATCCTCCGCCCACTTCAGGATGGTAAGGGTCCGGAGGCCCAGCAGGTCCACCTTCAGGATCCCCAGGTCTTCCAGCGACTTCATGTCGAACTGGGTGGACACCGTGCCGTCCGGGCTTTTGTACAGGGGCACGTGATCCCAGATCTTGCCCGGAGTAATCACCACGCCTGCCGCATGTGTAGAAACGTTGCGGACGTGCCCCTCCAGGCGAAGGGCCAGATCCCGGAGCTTCTGGTACCTGGGGTCCTGGAGCATCCGGTTCAACTCCGGAACCCGTTCCAGGGCTTCCCTCAAGGTTTTGGCCTCCTCGGGCACCCGCTTCGCGATCCGATCCACCTCGGCATAGGGGATGCCCAGTACCCGCCCCACATCGCGCAGGACCGACCGGCTGAGCATCCGGCCGAAGGTGATGATCTGGGCCACGCTCTCGTGGCCGTAGCGTTCCCGCACGTAGTTGATCACCTGATCCCGGGACACGTCTGCGATGTCGATGTCCACGTCCGGGGGAGAGACCCGTTCCGGATTCAAGAACCGTTCAAAGAGGAGCCCGTACTTCAGGGGGTCCAGCTGGGTGACCTCCAGGCTATAGAGCACGAGGGAGCCGACGGCCGAGCCCCGGCCCGGGCCCACCGGAATGCCCATCTCCCGGGTCTTTTTCACGATGTCCCAGATGATGAGGAAGTAGCTGGAGAACCCCATGTTCTGGATTACCGAGAGCTCATGCTCGAGGCGATCCTGGTAAGCCTTGGGGGGTGAGGGACCCAGGCGTTTCCGGAGCCCCTCCTGCGCCAGGTGGACCAGATAGGCGTGGGCATCTGAAAAGCCCTCGGGCAGAGGAAAACGGGGAAACTTCACCCGGGTTTTGTCGAGTTCCAGTTCGAGTTCCACGCGTTCGGCGATTTCCACGGTGTTGCGGAGGGCCTCGGGGTAGTCCTTGAATCGCTCGGCCATCTCCTCGGGGGGCCGCAGGTAGAGGTCCAGGTGGGCCAGGTTCAGGCCCCGCTCCTCATCCAGCCGGGTTCCGGTTTGAATGGCCAGCAGCGCGTCCTGCACCTCACGGTCTTCGGGGTTCAGGTAGTGCACATCGTTGGTGGCCACGAGCTTCAGGTTCAGCCGACGGGCAATGTCCACCAGTTCGGGGTTCACCCGGGCCTGCTCCTCCGCACCCAGGTCCATGAGCTCGATGTAAAAGTTCTCCGGGCCGAAAATGTCCACCAGTTCGTGGGCCAGGCGTTCGGCCTCGTCGCGGTTGCCCTCCAGGAGCTTCTGGGCCAGGGGCCCCTTGAGGCACCCCGAGAGGGCCACAAGGCCCTGGGCGTGCGATCGGAGGAGGTCGAAATCAATGCGAGGCTTGTAGTAAAACCCCTCCAGGTAGGCCTGGCTGCTGAGGTACATCAGGTTTTTGAAGCCGATTTCGTTGAGGGCCAGGAGGGTCAGATGGTAATAGCGGCTCCCTTTGCCGTCTTTGGGTTTTTCGGTCATGGAGCCGCCCACCACATAGGCCTCCATGCCCAGGATGGGCTTGATGCCCTGGGCCTTGGCCTCCTTGTAAAACTCGATGGCACCGAACAGGTTGCCGTGGTCCGTCAGGGCCACGGCCTTCATGCCCAGTTCGCGGACCCGACGCACCAGTTCGGGAATCCGGGAAACGCCGTCCAGCAGGCTGTATTCGGAGTGCACATGGAGATGAACAAAGTCGGGCATGGCGAAATTATACCCCTGGGCCCCTGGGTCCTATGGCTCAGGAGGTTGCATTCTGGCGGTGACCCCGGGTTATCGCCGTCGGAGGTGCCGCCCGCCCCACACCAGAAAGAAAAGGGCCGCGGCCAGCAGCACGATGGTGGCCCCGGACGGCGTGTTCCACCAGTAGGACAGCAGGAGGCCTCCCACGCTGGAAATCAAGCCGAAGAGCACGGCGAGCCCCTGCATCTGCCGGAAATCCTGGGCCAGCTGCTGGGCGGTGGCCGCCGGGATCACCAGCATGGCCGATACCAGGATGATGCCCACCACCTTGAGGGAGAGCACCACGGTCAGCACGAGCAACAGGATCAGCAGCAGGTTCAGGCCCGACACCCAGAACCCCTGAACCCGGGCGTACTCGGGGTCAAAGGTCAGGGCCAGGAACTCCTTGTAAAACAGCGTAAGCAGGGCAAGCACCACGGCCACCATCCCTCCGGAGATCCAGAGGTCTTCGGCGGTCACCGCCAGCACGTTGCCGAAGAGGTACGAAAAGAGGTCCAGGGTGTACCCCTGGATGAAGCCCAGGAGCAGAACCCCCAGGGCCATGGTGCTGGCGAAGAAGATGCCGATGGCCGTGTCCTCCTTGAGCCTCCCCTTTTCGGTGAGGGTGGCAATGGCGATGCCAACGGCCAGGGCGAAGCCCACGGCGATCCAGACCGGGTTCCATCCCATAAGGAGCCCGAGGGCCACACCGCCGAAGCTGGAATGGGCAATGCCGGCCCCGATGAAGGCCAGGCCCCGGAGCACCACGTACGTGCCGATCAGGGCGGTCACGGTGCCAATGAGCACCGCGGCCACCAGGGCCCGTTGCATGAAGCCGTACTGGAAAACCTCAAGCATGGGGCTGTTCCTCGGACGCCTCGGGCTCCTTCCTGGGGTGGGGCGGCACCAGAAGATGCGGCATCGGGCTGTGGCCAAACACCAGGGCTTCCCGGCCGTACATGCATTCCAGGGTGGCCCGGTCCAGCACCTCTTGCGGACGGCCGTGGGTGACCAGTTCACCGGCCAGGCAGGCCACCCGGTCGACCCGTTCGGCCACCACCCCCACATCGTGGGACACCAGGATCACCGTGAGGTGCAGGGTTTTCTGAAGGTGGTCCAGAAGTTCGTACATGCCCTCCGCCATGGCCGTGTCCAGGCTGGTGGTGGGTTCGTCCAGCACCAGGAGTTCCGGCTCGGTCGCCAGGGCCCGCGCGATGAACACCCGCTGCCGCTGGCCGCCCGAGAGTTCCCGGAGCCGTCGGTGGGCCAGGGAGGCGATGTGCATGTGCTCCAGGGCCCGGAGGACCGCCTCCCGGTCCCGGGGTCCGGGGCGGCGCAGGTAACCCAGGCGCCCAAAGCGGCCCATCATTACCACGTCGTACACGCGGATGGGAAAGTCGGGGTCGATTTCCGTGATCTGGGGCACGTAGCCGATGCGGCTCCGCTCCCGGCGGCTCAGGTGCCACGGCGGCTTGCCGAACACCCGCACCTCACCCTCGGTGGGGCGAAGCAGGCCCAGCAGGATCTTGAGCAGAGTGGTTTTGCCGGCGCCGTTGGGCCCCAAGATGGCCAGGTACTCCCCCTGCCGCACCGAAAAGGTGATGTTCCGCAGGATCTCCTGGCCGTCCACCCGGTAGGAGACTCCCCTGAACTCTACAACAGGCGTGCTCATGGGGTTTCCTTCAGGGCTTTCCACAGGGTTTCCAGGTTGTAGGCCAAAAGGTCAAGGTAGTCGGTGTGGCCGGTGGCCACGCCCAGGGGGTCCAGGCGGACCAGGCGGGCTCCGCTTTCCCGGGCCAGGGTTTGGGCCGCCTTTTCGGGCAACTGGGGTTCCACCACGATCACCCGGATGTGCTTTTGCCGCATGGTCTTCAGGATTTCGGCCACGTGCCGGGCCGAGGGCTCTTCACCGGGCTTGGTCTGGAGCACGGCCACCAGGTCCAGGCCGTAATCCCGGGCCAGGTACACCCAGGCGGCATGGGTGGCCACGAAGGATCGCTGGCGCAGTTTGGAGAACCTTTCGAGGTACACCTGGTGCAGGGAGTCCAGGGCCTGGATCAGGCTGTCGCCCCGGGATCGGTACTCGGCGGCGTGGGTCGGGTCCCGCCGGGCCAGGGCCGCCACCAGGTTGCGCACCATCTGGATGCCGTTTTTCGGCGACAACCACACGTGGGGGTTGGAGTCCGGTGACGGCGGAATCCCCCGCGCCAGGTATACCACCTGGGAGGTGTCCTTGTCGGCGGCCTGCAGGAGCCGGTTCCCCCAGGGGTATTCCAGCTTCAGGCCCACGAACACCACGAGATCGGCCTTTGCCAGGGCCTTGACGTCCTCCGGCCGGGGCTCGTAGGTGTGGGGGCTTGCCCCCGGTGGCACCAGGACGGTGACGGCCATCCGAGGGCCGCCCACCCGTTCCACCAGACTCTTCAGGGGCAGGATGCTGACCACCACCCGCAGGCCCTGGCTTCCCGAACGGGGCGGGGGGCTGGAGCAACCCGCCAGCATCCCGAGGCCCAGGAGCAGCGCGAAGATCCGAGGGCGTTTCATGGCTCGGGGTGCAGTTCTTGCCAGCAGTCCCGGCAATAGCCGAAGAACTGCAGCAGGTGGCCTTTAATGTGGAACCCGGTTTCCGATTCCAGCGAGGTTTCCAGCGGAGCCAGGTCATTGCGGCCAGCGAAGTTGAACACCCGGAAGCAGCGGAGGCAGACCAGGGGGTGGTAATGCCCGGGCGGCGTGGGATAGTACCGGTGGCACTCGCCGGTATGCACCTTTTGCACGAACCCCAGGTTCTCCAGGATGTCCAGGGTACGGTACACCGTGGCCATCCCGAGGCGCGGGTATCCCTGGGCCGCGGCCCGGTACACTTCGTGCACGCTCAGGGCGCGGTCCGCGTTCAGCAGCACGCGAACCACGGCCTCCCGAGCCGGCGTAGGACGCCAGCCGTGGCTTTTCATGCGGCTCAGGACCTCATTGAGAGTGATACTCATTCTCAATTTTATGATGCAGCCTCCCCTTTCGCCCCGCAAGGGGGGTGGGAGTTACGGAATCGTCGGATTTCCCGGGGTCGGGGAGCCTGGGAGCCCGGCCTTCAGGGTTCGAGCCCCAAGCTTTGGGCTGCCGCCAGGTAGTGCTCGGCCGTGTCTCGGGAGATGTCCACGAGGCGCACCTCCTGCAGATGGCGGGCCCGGTTTCGCAGGAACGCCACCACGGTTTCCAGGATGATGCGGGTGCCGCGGTCCTTGGGGAACCCGAAGATACCCATGGAAATCGCGGGCAGGGCGATGCTCGTAAGGCCCAGTTCCTCGGCCTTGGCCAGGGCGTTGGCCACAGCGCTCCGCAGTTTCTCGTCTTCGTCGCCCTCGCCCCAGCGGGGGCCGACGGCGTGGATCACGTACCGCGCGGGCAGTTTGCCGGCCGAGGTCACCGCCACCTGACCCACGGGCACATAGCCGATGCGGTCGCTTTCCTCCTGGATGATCCGGCCGCCCTTCCGCACGATGGCTCGGGCCACCCCGCCCCCGTGCTTCAGGTACGAGTTGGCCGCGTTCACGATGGCGTCCACCACCTCCTCGGTGATGTCGCCCACACCCACGAGCACCCGACGATCGTTCACCCGGTATTCCTTCAGCACCTCCATCGCACACCTCCCAGGGTGCCCTCAATATACGGCCCGGCCGCGGCATGCTGTACAATCGCCGGGAGGGGTTGACATCTGCAGAAAATCTGAGTAAACATATAGCAACTTGACTTCATCCCCGCTCGGAGGTGGTCCCATGGCGGAGAAGCAGAAACGGGTACACTGGACCCAACGGCTAAAGCAGGAGATGGAAAGGCTAAAGCAAGAGGTGGAAACCCTGAAGCGGGAGCGTGACGAGTTCCGGGACCTGTACCTCAGGACCCGGGCCGACTTTGAGAACTACAAGCGCGCCATGGACCAGCGCTGGAAACAGGCGGTGGAGTTCGCCTCCGAACGCCTGGTGAGCGAACTCTTGCCGGTGCTGGACAACTTTGAGCGGGCCCTGGCCGTGTCGGAGGAGGCCGACGCCCGGGCCATCCTGGACGGCGTGCGCATGATCTTCCGCCAGCTGCAGGAGATCCTGGAACGCGAGGGCCTGAAGGCCTTTGATTCCCGCGGGGAACCCTTTGATCCCCGCAAGCACGAGGCCGTGTCTATGGTGGAATCCGAGGCGCCCGCCGGGACCGTGGTGGAGGAATACGAGCGGGGATACTACTTCAAAGAGCGCCTGCTGCGCCCGGCCAAGGTGGTGGTCTCCCGCGGCCAGGGGGTAGAGGCCAAGAACGAAGACGAAGGAGGTGAATCGTCATGAGCGCCCAGGAAAAGGTGATCGGCATTGACCTGGGAACCACCAACTCCGTGGTGGCCGTGGTGATGGGCGGCGAGCCCGTGATCATCCCCAACCCCGAGGGCGAACGGGTGACGCCTTCAGTGGTGGCCTTCAAGGACCAGGAGGTGCTGGTGGGCTCGCTGGCCAAGCGTCAGGCCATTACCAACGCCGAAAACACCGTGTTTTCCATCAAGCGCTTTATGGGCCGCCGGTACAGCGAGGTGACCGAAGAGGCGCGGCGCGTCCCCTACAAGGTGGTGTCCGGCCCCAACGACCGCGTGGAGGTCTACATTCCGGCCGTGGGCCGCAACTTCACGCCCGAGGAGATCTCCGCCAAGATCCTGGCCTACCTGAAGGAAGCCGCCGAGCAGTACCTGGGCCATCCCGTGACCAAGGCCGTGATCACCGTGCCCGCCTACTTCAACGACGCCCAGCGGCAGGCCACCAAGGACGCGGGCCGCATTGCCGGCCTGGAGGTGCTCCGCATCTTTAACGAGCCTACCGCCGCAGCCCTGGCCTACGGCCTGGACAAGAAGGAACAGCAACTCAAGGTGGCCGTGTACGACCTGGGCGGCGGCACCTTTGACATCTCCATCCTGGAAATCGGCGGCGGCGTGTTCGAGGTGATCGCCACCAAGGGCGATACCCACCTGGGCGGCGACGACATCGACCAGCGCATCATCAACTGGCTGGTGGAGGAGTTCCTGGAGGAGACCGGCATCGACCTGCGCAAGGACCGCATGGCCCTGCAGCGGCTCAAGGAGGCGGCTGAAAAGGCCAAGAAGGAGCTCTCCACCCTGCAGGAGACCACGATCTCCCTGCCCTTCATCGCGGCCGATGCCTCGGGCCCCAAGCACCTGGAGCGCAAGCTCACCCGGGCCCGGCTGGAGCAGATGGCCCGCGACCTGATCGAGCGCACCATTGAGATCTGCCGCCAGGCTCTGGAGGACGCCAAACTCTCGCCCGGCGAGATTGACGAGGTGATCCTGGTGGGCGGCCAAACCCGGATGCCCCTGGTGCAGCAGATGGTGCGCGACTTCTTCGGCCGCGAGCCCCACAAGGGCATCAACCCGGATGAGGTGGTGGCCATCGGCGCGGCCCTCCAGGGCGCTGTGCTCTCCGGCGAGGTGAAGGACATCCTGCTCCTGGACGTGACCCCGCTTTCCCTGGGCGTGGAAACCCTGGGCGGCGTGTTTGACGTGGTGATCCCGCGGAACACCACGGTGCCCACCCGCAAGACCAAGATCTATACCACCGCCGAGGACAACCAGACCAGCGTGCTCATCAAGGTGTACCAGGGCGAGCGGCCCATCGCCTCGGAGAACCGCCTGCTCGGCCAGTTCGAGCTCTCGGGCATTCCGCCGGCGCCGCGGGGCGTGCCCCAGATTGAGGTGACCTTTGACATCGACGCCGACGGCATCCTCCATGTTTCCGCCAAGGACAAGGCTACGGGCAAGCAGGCGGACATCCGGATCCACGCCTCCAGCGGCCTCACGGAGGAGGAGATCCAGCGGATGGTGGAGGAAGCGGAGAAGCACAAGGAAGAGGACCGTCGCCGGAAGGAACTGGTGGACGCCCGGAACCAGGCCGACGCGTACATCTACAATGTGGAGAAGTTGCTCAAGGAATTGGGCGACAAGGTGGCGCCGGACAAAAGGCAGCAGGTGGAGGAGGCCATCAAGGCCCTGAAGGAGGCCATGAAGGGCGAGGACGCCCAGGCCATCCGCAACAAACTGGACGACCTCCAGCGCATCTGGAACCAGATTTCCACGGAGCTCTATCACCAGCAGACCCAGCAGCAGGCCGCGGGCACCGCGGGGGCGCCGGGTGGCGGTCCGCAGACCGGCAAGCCCGGCGGCGGAGGCAAGGACAAGCCCGAGGGCCCGGTGGACACCGACTACGAGGTGGTGGAGTAATGGCCTGCCGGGTGGCCGCTTACTGGTGAACCATGGCCGGTAAGCGGGATTACTACGAGATTCTGGGCGTTTCCCGGGACGCCACGCCGGAGGAGATCAAGAAGGCGTACCGGAAACTGGCCCTGAAGTACCATCCGGACCGCCATCCTCCGGAAAAGAAGAAGTGGGCCGAGGAGAAGTTCAAGGAGATCTCCGAGGCCTACGAGGTATTGATGGACCCGGAGAAACGCCGCCTGTACGACACCTACGGCCACGAAGGGGTGTCGCAGACCTTCCGGGAGGGGAACTTCACCTGGCAGGATTTCCGCCACTTTGACGACCTGCGGGACATCTTTGGCGGCGACTTTGGCCGTTTCTTTTCGGACATCTTTGAGCACTTCTTTGGCACCGGCTTTGGCGGCGGGCCCGCGCAGCGGGCCCGCCGCCAAAGCCAGGAGGCCCCCCGGGGCGAAGATATCCGGATCCGCCTGCCCCTTACCCTGGAAGAAATCGCCCGCGGCACCGAAAAAACCGTCCGCATCCAGCACTACGAACGCTGCGACGCCTGCCACGGCACCGGATCCCGTACCGGCCGGCGCACCACCTGCCCGGTGTGCGGTGGCACCGGCGTGGTGCAAACCCGCACCCGGCAGTTCTTCTTCGATATGGTCCGCACCGCCACCTGCCCCCGGTGCGAGGGCCGGGGCTGGATCCTGACCGATCCGTGCCCGGTGTGCGGCGGCACCGGCCGGGTGCCCAAAACCCGTACCGTCAAGATCCGGGTGCCCGCAGGGGTACGCGAGGGGCAGTACCTCACCCTCCGGGGGCTGGGCAATGTGGGTCCCTGGGGCGGCCCGCCGGGAGACCTCCTGGTGTACATTGAGGAAAAGCCCCATCCCCGGTTCCGGCGGGAGGGCGACGACCTGCACCTCACCGTGGAGATCCCCTATCCCGTGGCTGTCTTGGGGGGTAAAATAGAGGTCCAGGACATCCTGGGCGAAGGGGTTAGAATAAAGGTCCCGCCCGGCACGCCCAGCCATACGAAGTTCCGGGTGGCCGGCAAGGGGATGCCCCGGCTCCGTGGCGGTCGGGGCGATCTCTGGGTTCAGGTGGTGATTCGGGTGCCCAAGCCCGAGGAACTCAGTCCTGAAG
>WGAB01000098.1 GCA_015489295.1 Caldifarciminota bacterium | reverse complement strand
TTGCTGTACCACTACGGCATCCGGGAGTTCCCGTATTACACCGTGTTCTTTGGGGTGTCGCGGGCCATCGGCATTCTGAGCCAGTTGATCTGGGACCGCGCCCTGGGCCTGCCCATTGAACGCCCCAAGTCCGTCACCCTGGAGTGGCTGAAGGAGTATGTGAAACAGAAGGAACAGGAGGCCCGGTAGCAGCCCAACAGGGTGTTCCCTGCCGTTGCGTCTTTGTAGGAGCGGCTTTAGCCGCGACTTGCCCTTCGGGAACGGTCGTCGGCGGATATTCAGGGCGTTGCTAACGGAAAATCGCCGCTAAAGCGGCTCCTGCGAGGCAGGTGGATCTGGGCGCCCGATCCGCAGGGGCGGTTTCAGGCGCGACGAAAGCTTCGCCCCATGCGGAAGCTCTCGAACTCCACAACATCCCCTCCTGCCGGAAGGAAATACAGGGATGGCCTTGGACTGAGGCACCAGAACGCCACTTTTCATCCCGCCTTAATCCTTCCCCTGGGGAAGGTATCGCTTTTGCTGGGGCCGATTCTACGGATACAGCGCCCAGGCCAGGGCGCAACCTATGGCGTCGGCCAGAAGGTCTTTGAGGGAAAAGCCGGAACCTCCGGGGCGCAGAGCATCGTGGGCCTCCTTCAAAAGGCCCAGCGAGAAACTCAAACCCAGGCTCACCCGTTGCCGGTAGGCCAGGGACTTGCCCTGCTGGGCCAGGGTGTAGTCGGCGGCCGAGGCCACGATGAAGGAGAGGGCCAGGTGCTGGGCCTTGTCCCGTCCGATCCAGGGGTCCCGGGCCAGGTGCCACGCCAGGCCAAGGACCAGGAACAGCCGGATCATGGGAGGCGGTACTGGTCGGGCCGCAGGTCCTCCAGGGGATGGTTCCTGGGAGTAATCTGCTTGTCGCGGGCTGCGGTCGGGTCCAGGTCCACGAAGAAGATCCCCTCAGTTTCGCGGCCCACGCGCAGCAGGACATCACCGTTGGGTGCCACGATCTGGCTGCCGCCGGTGTACTTCAGGTGCTGGTCGCCCCGGCGCTCTTCACCCGTGCGGTTCGCGGTCACGGTGAACACCCGGTTTTCTAAGGCCCGGTACTGCATGCCGGTTTGGCCCCAGGGCAGCACCAGGTTGGCGGGATGCAGCAGGATCTCGGCGCCCTGCAGGGCCAGGCTGCGCGCTGCCTCGGGGAAGTACCAGTCAAAGCAGATCATGAGCCCGAACCGGGCATTGCGGAAGGTCCAGACCGGAAACCCCAGGTCGCCTGGCGCAAACAGGTCCTTTTCGTTCCAGAAGAGGTGCACCTTGCGATAGACCACGGTGGTGCCGTCCGGCAGGTAGGCGGCCGCGCTGTTGTACACGCGGTGGTCGGCGCGTTCGGCCAGGCCCACCACCAGGGCCAGATCGCGCTGCCGGGCAAGGTCCAGGAAGAGCTGCGATGAGGGACCTTCGGGGATGGGCTCGGCTTCTTGTGCCACTTCTTCAGGGCTCAGAAACAGATAGCCGGTGGTGGCGAGTTCCGGCAGCACCAGCACATCCAGCGATGGGCCCTCCAGCACCCACCGGCGGATGCGTTCCAGATTCGCCGCTTTGTTCCCGAACTCCGGTGCAAACTGCAGAAATCCGACCTTCATGCCTTCAGCATACGGCAAATCGGCGGGATGATCTGCCTTCAAGGTGTTCTGGTGGAAGTACCCGCTGGGCGAGGTCCAGGATGCGGTGCAGGTGTGCTTCAGGAACGCTTTTCATGTTCCCAGGCCCGGATCCAGAAGTGAACACCCCGGGGAATCTCCTGGGCATGGCGCCGGGCCACATCGGCAACGGCCTCGGGGTACCGGTGGTACAGGTCCTGGAGATCTGTGAAGGTGCCGTACTGAAGGACCCGCAGGATGAGTTTTTCCAAAGGGGCCGTGCCCTCGGGGTGGTCCCAGAGCAGGGGTTGCCACTTTTCCGGAATCGGAACCCGCTGCAGGTGTTTCCAGCGCACACGCCGGGCTCGCCCACGCACCCTCATGGCCCCAGTATACGGCCTTTAGAGGCCCAGGAATACGATGGCGGCGCCGGAAAGTGCGATTACCAGGCCGGCCAGGGCGTGCATGTACCGTTCCAGCCAGGGCAGGGAAATGCGCCGCACGCCGGAGTACAGGAAGAGCGCCGTGGCGGTCATGGTGCCGACGGTCAGGAGGCCGAAGATCAGGGCGATCCAGAGGAGGCCCATCCAGGAGTGGCGGGCGGCTGGCACCATGGCCAGGGGGATCAACGGCTCGCAGGGCCCCAGCACGAAGATGGCAAACAGCACCCACACGGTAATGCTCTCGCTTTCGCCGTGGGGATGCAGGTGCTCGGGATCCAGGTGATGATGGGGATGGCTATGGACGGTGCCGTCGGCATGGCGGTGCAGGTGGCTATGGGTTTCGCCGCGCCAGGCTTTCCGTAGGCCCCACAGCATATAGGCGATGCCGAAGCCCATGAGGGCATAGGCGGCCCAGTTCCCCCGGAGGCCCTCCAGGGCCTGGAGCCGGGACAGGGCAATGCCTGCGGCCACGCCCACGAGCGCGATCACGATGGACGAAAGCACATGCCCTATGCCGCACAGAACGGTCACCGAGGCCAGCCGGGCGTAGCTCCAGTGCCGGGCCCGGCCGATCATCACAAAGGGCAGATAGTGGTCCGGGCCCGTGATCGTGTGCAAGAATCCCACGGTGGCCGCCGTCAATCCCAGGATCCACAGGTCGGTTTGCATCGTGGCACCTCCCCGAAGAGTGTTGCAAAGACCGTGCCACCCCGGGGCGCCCTGCTGGAAGCGGCCCTTCGGAGGCAAATCCTGCGGCGGTGTGCCGAACCGGCACAGGAAGGAGCAGGCTCCCCGATCAGCCGGAGCTCAGGGTGCGGAACACCTCTGCCACCTCGGCGTAAGGGGCCGTGGTTTTGAAGCCCGTTCCGTGGAAATGGGTGCGGCGGGCGGCGTACCCGCGTTGCCTTAGTGCCTCCAACACCTCCGCCAGGGGAGGCTGGGACAGATCCAGCCGATCCGCGACGGCCGTGGTGGTATAGAAGAAGGGAGGCAGGCCCACCTCCTCCCGCATCCGGCGGATCACCCGGAAAAAGCGGCGCGACAGGGTGCCGAGGTTTCGTCCGGCTGTTTCCATGGCCTCCAGGAACCCGGGGTGATGCAGGTCCCAGAGCCACAGCGGACCGGCCATCCAGGCCTCCTCCCCGCACCGGGGGCACCGATTGCACAAGTCCTTGCCCGAAAAGGGCATCGACCACACGGTGTGGCAGGCCGGGCAGATCCCGAGGAACCCCTCGCTCCGGGGGTCCAGATCATAGCGGCCGTGGATCGTAAAGAAAAAGCCCCGGAGGGCATAGCCGTCAAACAGGGTAAACAGGGGGATCACCCGGAACTTGCGGCGGGCGCCGGCCCGCACCACGGTGCGCACGAACACCCGGGCCCCGGTTTCGTGGCAGAATTCGGTTTGCACCGTGAGGGCTGCATAGTGGTTGAAGGCGCTCCGGCGATCAATGCCGCAGAGGGCGGCGAGGTCCGTGGCCGTGATGTACAGGAAGCCGCCGTCACGCACGGCGTGGAAGGCCGAATCCAGGAAGGGCACGGGCGAGCCAAAGGCATCCAGGTCCAGCACATGGGGAAACAGTTCCTCCAGTTTCAGCGTGTAGTGGAAATTGTTGGCCTCCATGTGGTAAAACCGGATCCGGCGGTCCAGGCCCAGCCGTGCGGCGTTGTGACGGGCGGTCTCCAGGGCCCGGGTGCTGATGTCGTTGAGCAGGGCCTCGGCCATGCCGCCTACTTCCAGGAAATAGCGGAACGACCGGATACCGGTGCCGGCGAAGGTTTCGGCCACCACCAGGGGTTCGGGCACCGGCAGGCGGTAGAGCTCGGTGCCCTGGGGGGTGGTAAAGGTCAGGCGGGCCTGCTGCAGGGCTGCGATGGCAGCCACGCCGAAGTCGCGGGCCAGCCGCCCCCGTTCCCGGAGGAAGACCTCCGGGTGCAGGAGTTCCACGGTTACGTTGCCCTCTTGGTAGATTGGACGGGACTCCACGGAACCTCAGTGGATCTCGGTGACCCGTTCCAGGTGTTCCTGGGCCTCCCGGTAATCGGGCCGAAGCGAGAGGGCCTTTTCAAAGTAGGCCTTGGCCTCGTCGCGGCGATTGCGGATCTCCGCGATCAGTCCTAAAAGATAAAACCCCTCGGCCGAAGTGGGATCCTGTTGAACCAGTTGTTTCAGGATCCGTTCGGCCTCGTCGAGGTTTCGGTTCAAAAAATAAAACTTGGCTTCCTCCAGAAGATGGTGAAACTCAGTCTTCTCCATGGGTTTTCCTCAGTTTTTCGATGTCTTCGTTGGAACCGAGGACCACCAGGATATCGCCCTCGTGGATCTCCTCGTCCGGGGTGGGCGACACGATGGTGGTTTCCTTGAAGTCCAGGGTGCCTTCGGCATCCCGAATTTCGGGTTCCTTGCGGCGGATGGCGATGACCGTGACGCCGAACCGGTTCCGGATCCGAAGGTCCTTCAGGGTTTTGCCTGCGAACTCCTCCGGCGCCGCGATTTCCACAATGGAATACCCCGGGGTGAGTTCCAGGTAATCGAACACCATCGGGGAGGCCAGGGATCGGGCTACGCGCTGGCCCATGTCCCGTTCCGGGAACACCACCCGGTCGGCCCCCACCTTGCGCAGGATTTTGGCATGGATGGTACTCAGGGCCTTGGCCAGCACCCGGGGTACCCCCATTTCCTTCAAAAGCACCGTGATCAGGATGGAGGACTCCAGGTCGCCGATGGCCACGATCACCCAGTCAAAATCCCGGAGCCCCAGGTTCTTGAGGGCCTTTTCCTGGGTGGCGTCCAGCACCAGGCCCTGGGTCACAAAGGGCTCCACCTCGGCCACCGGCTCCTCGTCCCGGTCTACGGCCAGCACCTCATGGCCCAGGTCGGCCAAGGTGCGGGCCACGGCTGAGCCGAAGCGTCCCAAACCGATCACGCAAAACTGCATGGTTTACCCCACAATGTAGCTACCCTCTACGTAGCGCACAATCTGGTGTTCCCGACGAAAAACCCAGGCGGCCAGCGACAGCACGCCGATCCGCCCGATCAGCATGATGACAATCATAACCCCTTTACCCAGGATGGAAAAGTCGGCCGACAGGGAGACATTGGCCAGGTGCTGCGAGCCATAGGAGAGACCCACGGTGCCGAAGCCGGACACCACCTCAAAGAGCACGGGCAGAAACCCCACCTGCTGGATCAGAGCCCGTTCGGTCCAGGTGAGGATCCAGGTACCCAGGAGGATGGTGGAGGCTGCCATGGTCACGATGATGAGGGACCGCTGCAGGGATTCCAGCGGCAACGCATTGCCGAGGATCACAGGCTTTTCGTTGCCCCGGAGCCAGGCCCGCACCCAGAGAAACAGGGCGGCGAAGGTGGTGGTTTTGATGCCACCGGCTGTGCCGCCGGGCGATCCCCCGATGGTCATCAGCAAGAGCACGAGGAACACCGAAGGCACGCTGAAGGCCGCCACATTCAGGGTGTTAAAGCCCGCGGTGCGGGGCGTGGCGGCCATGAAGAAGGCGTTCAGAATCTGGTAGAACCAGGGCAGAGGGGTCCGAAGGCCCTCGGCCAGATAGAGCACGAGGGTGCCCACGACGAGGAGCAGCAGGGTCATCCGGAGGACCACCCGGGTGTGGAGTTCCAGTTTCCGTTTGGCTCGCCGGACATAGCGGAAATAGAGGTCCTGCAACACGAAGAATCCCAGCCCGCCGGTGATGAACAGGAAGGGCACCACCAGAAGCACCACCGGCTGTTGCGTGAAGGAGGCCAGGTTGTCGGAGAAGGAGGAAAAACCAGCGTTGCAGAAGGCCGAAACGCTGATGAACACCCCGTGGGCGGCGCTCAGGGGCCATCCGAAGCCGTGGCGGTGGAAGGCCCAGGTCAGCAGCAGGGCGCCGCTCACCTCAAAGGCCAGGGTGAGCTTCAGCACGCGCCGCACGAAGTGGCTGATTTGCCCCAGGGTGAGCTCGGGAAAGGACTCGGCCATGGTCAAGCGCAGCGTGAGGCTTCCTTTCCGCCGCAGCAGGAACAGGATGGTCGTGGCAAAGGTCATGTATCCAAGGCCCCCCAGCTGGATCAGGGTGAGGATTACCCCTTTGCCGAAGGCCGTGTAAAAGGTAGCCGTGTCCTTCACGATGAGCCCGGTGACACACAGGGCTGAGGTGGAGGTGTAAAGCGCATCCACCGGGCTCAGGGTGCCGTGGTGGGCAAAGGGCAAAAGCAACAGCAACGCCCCGAACAGGGAGATGCCTCCGTACCCCAGCACCAGCA